>JBBACU010000090.1:0-7396 GCA_041656815.1 Proteiniphilum sp. | reverse complement strand
ATAATTTTATTTTTTTCTGGAACACCGACGTTTTTCTTTGATCATTGTTGATTAAAACCGTGTCAGGGTGGACAATTAATCCTATAAATTTCGGTTATTTTTCTAATTGTAATTATTTTCATTTATCTTTGTGACTATAGGGCACGAAATTCTTATAAACAAACCATTTAAAATAACAATGTTACGGAATCGAGTAAAAGATAGCCAGGAATGAAACTTCATCATGTTATAATGCTTGCATGATTGCACGTGCACGATACGTTACCTTATGCTCGACACTTTCCGAAGAAAACATACTAAGAGATATGCAGCGGGAGTCATTAAAAAACATCTTAACAAAAGATTTACACGAGGACGGGAAATTATCCACCCGGGCCACGAATTGCTGTTTAACGGAAGACCTGAATTCTCTTCACGATATTGTCTGTTATTTTGAAGAAGGCCACTCATTTTTAGAAATTCGAAATGCCGGGCAAACCACATCCCGTGAATTGGAAGCATTATGCAAGGAGGTTCTTGACCAAATCAGCAGCGGTCACGAAAAAACAACGGAAGATGATTTCGCGCGTGACTATTTTACCCGACACGGCCACAAGCCCATGTTCTGGATACTCCAACAGAGATGCCTGTCAGGGGAAGACAGGGACTTAGGTATTTTTTCTAATTTTTACCCTGTCTTCGAGAACCGCCCTGTTCAAACGGAGGCCGAGCTGGCCGCGTCTCACAATCTGTCTACCCAGCGAATCAATCAAATCAAGAACAACGTGTACAAGGAACTCTTTTCGTTGGAGCACTCTTTTATAAAAGAGATGAAAGACGATTGGACCTTCTACGCGCGTGAAATAAAAGGCAAAGATGTTATTTGGCAAGACGACGACCGGGTCTCCCGCATCGTTGAACGAGAAAACGTTCAGTTCACCCCGGCCTTTATCCTGCAGATGCTCTCCGCGATCGCGGGCGATACCCACGTGATGCACGGTGATCTAAAGGGGGCTAGAAGAAAAAAACAATGGAAAAACAGCGTGTTACTCCCGAAAGAGGCGACTGAGGCTTTCAACTTTGAAAGGCTTGTCACGGATGTGGAGCAACTAATTTCCGTTAACTTGTTAGAGATGCTGTCCGACATTAAATCCTATATCTTACGTTCTCCGGGCTGGCTAAGGTACCAAGAAGGGATTTTGGGCGAGGTGATAGATATCTCGTCAAACATTTTAGAGCACGAGTTTGGCATATCCACCGTGGACGGCAAGGTTATCATTCCGCCCTCTCTCGTCTCCAACGCACCGGCCCCCGGGACTAAACCAGGCATCAAAAAAACCAAACCAGCCCGTGCGATGGGAACCACGCCCCTCGTTCACGTTACCACTCCGAGCAACGATGAAAAAAACACCTCACGTGCAGACACAATCAAACCGCGCGGTATCCGGGGCACAATCGCGGAGTTCTTGCATAAACACGATACTCCGCAGACCATCGAAGCTATAACCCAGCACGTGTTACGCTATTTTCCCGGAAAGAAAGAAGAGGATATTGCCATCACGATGTACAGTGATTCCAAGAAACGTTTTACGCGTCACGGGAAAGGTCTGTTCGGATTAACCAATAAAGACTATACCATCGGATCTAACGAACCGTCAACACCCGGCGTTGCCAGGAAAACCTTTGAGGAGCGACTGGCCGATTTGGAGAAATTCCTGTTGCGGAATTGGCATTTCCCGTTTTCCATCTCGGGCGATCAAGACGAGTCCTCTTTGTACCGGTGGTGGCGATTACAGCGAATTAATCGAGATCAGTTGCCAGCGCCACAAAAAGCGGAGGTAGAGAGAATCGAAAAGCTCTACGGGGGACTCGAAACAGAAAAAAAAGCCCACGAGTGGGATTGTAGATACAATACCCTGATCGCCTTTATCATTGATCATCAGAAGCTCCCCTCCCCAAGGAGCACGGGCCTTGAAGGACTTTTACACGAGTGGTATAAAAAGACAACGCGTGACTACAAGACGCGGCGCTTAACGGACGAGCAAGTGAAAAAATATCTTTATATCGAGAAGATGATCAAATAGTTGATCAAAAACAAGCGAAGCATTACGGGAATCCCGAGTCATAAACAAGAATTTCATGACTTCATTGGCATCCCGAAAGCGGACAAGAGCGTGTCGAAGTATACTATTCGAGGTCGACCGAAGAGTGTTTTTTACCCTTTAAACTATTAAAAAAGGATCCGGCAAACAAAAAAACAGCCTACATATAGTTACTCAACAGTTTACTAAACAAAACCGCCGTACATCCACAATACGCTATAAAACACATCATTAGCACAACACAATACCAGAATACGTTTACTTTTTGCTTACTTTCGATTGAGCGACAGTTTAGATTCTTTTATGTTTGCAAAACCTTTTATACATAATCACGCGATTATTAACATTTAGGCGATCCCTAGAATATTGAGAGGATACACGAGAGCAAGAGATTTATTATCCCATCGGTTACGCGTGACATGTGGACAAACATTGAAATTAAAAAACCAATCATGAGATACCTAACATTTAGAATGCATGTGATAACGGCAATTTTACTTGTATTCTTTTCCTGCCGTAGCACAATAAACGATTACGAACCGTCTTTTCCCTTGGGTGAATTCATTCGTCCCGCGGGTATAAACCCGGTTATTTCACCCGATCCCTCTTCGATCTTTTACTGTCCAATGAACGAGAGTGAAGTACACTGGGAAGAGAGTGACACGTTCAATCCTGGAGCGGTTGTGAAAGACGGTAAGATATACGTTTTATACCGTGCCGAAGATAACTCGGCCACCGGTATAGGTACACGCGTGTCGAGGGTGGCTCTGGCCGAATCTACAGACGGGTTGGCAATGGAAAGAAGGGCAGCCCCGGTTGTGTTCCCAGATAATGACAACAACGCGCGATACGAGTGGCCCGGGGGATGCGAAGATCCCCGCCTAGCTGTAACGGAAGATGGCTTGTTCACCCTTTTCTATACTTCTTGGGACAGGGATGTGGCACGTTTGTGCATGGCTACTTCCACCGATTTGATCCAGTGGGATAAGCACGGCCCCATATTCGCGGAGGCGTATGACGGCCGATTTCTAGATACTTGGTCAAAAGCGTCAAGTATTCTAACCACGCTCGAGAACGACAGGCTTGTCATCAAAAAGATAAACGGAAAATACTTCATGTACTGGGGAGAATACGTGATCTACGGTGCCACGTCGGATGATTTAATAAACTGGACTCCTATTTTGGATGAAAAGGACGAATTAAAAATCCTGATGGGACCGAGAAATGGCTACTTCGATAGCGACTTGACCGAGTGCGGCCCCCCGGCTATCTGGACTGAAAACGGGATAATCCTATTGTACAATGGAAAAAACAAAGTAGGGGGCGGGGATCCCAATTATGTCACCAACGCGTATTGTGCGGGACAGGCATTGTTTGACGCTCAAAATCCCACGAAACTAATCACGAGATTAGACAAACCTTTCCTGATTCCCGAAGAGGATTTTGAAAAAAGCGGACAATATCCCGCGGGCACTGTATTTATAGAAGGGTTGGTTTATTTTCACAACAAATGGTTCCTATACTACGGCAGCGCCGATTCACGTGTTTCGGTGGCAGTGTATGATCCATCCACCTGACATGGGACGTTGTGCAAAAAAATAGCCTTGAGGATTCATTCAGTAAGATTTTCCCGACCTCTTACAATGCGTGCATAATAAATTGCCATACTGCAAGATAAAATGAATTATTAATAATAACCTTTTAATTAAATTATATCATATGTGGAATAAATTATTGTTTTCTACGGTTCTCTTTTGTTTACTGGCAGCTGTTTCCTGTATGGACGGCAGCTTCTTGGACGAGACGGAAACCACCAACTTGAATAGAGATATCGTGTTCTCCGATAGCACGTACACGGCGGGGTTTCTCACTGAAATCTATAGAGATATAGGTTTTGATACCGATCATGACCGTTTCATGGGCGGCTTGCAAACGGCTTCTGATGAGGCGAGATTCAAGCGTACATCAACCATTACAACTGACGTGATGTTCGCCACCGGAACCGTTAACCCTGTTCTGGTATCGAAAGATGCTTGGGAAAAACCCTACGCTAATATTCGCCGCGTCAATATATTCTTAAACTACGTGGATCAATCTCCCATGGCCGAACACACCAAGAATCAATATAAAGCCGAAGCGCGCTTTTTACGTGCTTGGTATTACGGGATACTTTTGAGACATTACGGGGGAGTACCATTAATAGGGGATGTTATTTATGAAAAAGATGATGAAATAAAGATGACCCGTGATTCGTACGAAGATTGCGTGGATTATATCGTGAGCGAATGTGACGCGATCATCTCTTCCAACATACTGCCGAAACGACGCACGGGAAGGAACCACGGGAGGATAAGCGAGGCTGCTTGCATTGGGCTGAAGGCAAGGGTGTTGTTATACGCGGCCAGTCCCCTTCATAACGGGATAGAAGATAAATATGCCCCTACAATGGAATACAAAGAGTTGTTAGGCTATCCCGAATACAACGAGGATCGGTGGAAAAAGGCATACGAAGCAGCCCGTGACCTGATAGCACTGAACGAGTACAGGTTATTCGAGTGGCACGAAACAGGAGATCCGCACGATGACAATTCGGAACCCGAGATGGGATGGGGATTTTATGCAGCTACCTCGATAGCTTCAGATTTCCCTAACTACACGATCCGGGCTGACGGGGAGGTATTTACCCAAGGTGCTCTTTGTGGCACAATCTTGGATAAAATGGCCGACAAGGGGAATGGACGCGAAGCAAAATACGGGCCTCCCACTAGTGGTGGCAATGGAGAGGGTGGATATGTTTACAAGGAATTGGCAGACGCGTTCCCGATGATTGACGGAAAACCCATTGGAGAGAGTGAATACCAGTATGATGTGTTTAACCCAAACATTAACCGGGATCCTCGTTTTCACAATTCGGTATTGTATGATGGAGGATATTACGGGACCGGGGTTTTCGAGTATACACCCATTCGTATTTCTCGAGGCCCGGGTGCGACCTTGGATGCAGTCCACGCGGGAACTCCCACGGGGTTCTACGTGAAAAAGACCGTGAGTCGCGAAACATGTGGAAATTCATGGGTGGCTGTACCGCAAAGCCGACCTTTGATCCGGTATGCCGAAATACTCTTGAATTACGCGGAAGCCGCGAACGAGTATTATGGCCCAGGCTATAGCGACACGTACACCAGCATATATGATGCTTTAAAAGCAATCAGGTCAAGGGCAGGAATCGAACCGGGCGATGACGGGATGTACGGCATTCCATCAAATATGGCACAAGATGAGATGAGGGAATTCATCCGATCAGAGAGACGGATTGAATTAGCTTTTGAAGGACATCGCTTCTTTGACGTGCGTCGTTGGCAGGTAGCTGAAATTACCGATAACAAAATGATGCATGGTTTGGAAATCACCCGAAACCAAGATGGATCAAAATCATGGAGAGAATTTGAAGTGGGTAAACACACTTTCCGTCCGGCAATGTATTTCTGGCCCATCCCTTACGACGAGATAATCAAGTCTGAATCTCTTGTTCAGAACCCTTTCTATCAAACAGGTAACGTAGAATAATTATCAAATACAAAGACATGAATACAAGATTATTGATCGCCACGATTATCCTATCCTTTTCCGTACACTTCACCTCTTGCGACACTTTCATAGACTCCGAGCCAAGTGATTATAGTGAAGCACCTAAAAACGTGGATGGTACTTGGTTGTTGCAAACCGTTTCACGAAATGGATTAGATATAACCAACGAATTTGATTTTAGCCAGTTCAGGTTAAATCTTAATATCGATGGAAGCTACACGATTGACAACTACTTGCCGTTCGCAGTTAAAAAGGATGGCTATTGGAGAGTAGACGACCCTCAATATCCTTTTAATCTTATCTTCATGGAAGATGGGGCAGACCACGAGACAAACGTCGGGTTAGACTATCCCGTGGTAAACGGTAAACGAATTATAGCCATCACGTTAAGTCCCGGATGTCATAGAAACTCGTACGTCTACGTGTTTAAAAAAGAAAGCGAATAATATATAGCAATAATATGAAACGAGCATTATAATCATTATCACACAAGTACATGATTAAAGCGAGTTCCATATGATACGCTTGAAAGTCAATAATTTCAATCATATGAAAAACAGATACAATAATAAGAAATACCGTCGTCTCTTCGGCGTATTGATCGTAGGGTTATTTATTTTCCTACTCGGTTGCGTATACTTGGACAGCGTTTCCATTATGCAAGTCCAGGATGACGGGTCGGAGGCACCCGTGGCTAAAGCAGGCACGGAAGCAACTTTCACCCTCAAAGGCCGTATAGACGCGGCGGAAGATAAACGCGGTACCCGGTTTATCGTCTCTTTTTTAGCTCCTATCTCGTGGAATATCAGGGAACACGCGAGGGTAACGTATGTTACAACGCTAAATACCGACAATCCTGACCAGGAATTATCCATGTCTGTAGTCCCGACATCTTCCCTGCCCAAAAACGGGGGGGGCCGTACTTGGGGCGAAGCATTGATACAGGAGTATGGAGTAGGCCCGAACGTGTTAAATGACATGGAGTGGGTAACGTTCGAGACTGATATCGTATGGGATATTTTTAATGGCGATAAACCCACTTACACGGTTTATATACGAACAAACGTGGGTGAACAGAACCTGAAAGCATACCTGGGCTTTTTCGTGAACCACACGGAAGATGGAATCAGTAATGACAACGATCATAAAAAGGTGAAATTCAGTGATACTCCCTTCGAGGTCATTGACGGCAGGAGCCCTACGATAGACTACAGTAGCGACCATTTCAATAAAGTGCAACCCCTGGCGGTTCTCCAAGACGATTATGTAACCTTTACATTCAATGGAAGCGCGTTTGATAATGACTTGGTTGAATTCAACGAAATTTACATTGCCGCAAAAGCCTACGATGCAAATGGAATTCTATTATCTGAAGTGGATGAAAGAAGCGCCAAGACACTACTTCGGCGGGAAGCAGGTATTGACGCTACATTTAGCCGTACTATCTGGCCTACCGATTTTTTCAATGTCTCCGACAATGAAGTAATAAGTTACATCGAGTATCTTTTTACCAATAAAGGGGGTTCGGTCACCATTACTCAATCGGACGACGACCAAGCTGTCGAGGGAACAGAGATCGTGGGAGAAAAATCACCTTTTGTCTTAGAACTCGTATGTGACTAATCATGAATAATCCAATACAAATATATATATTTATGATCATTAACAATAAATTTTCATACAAAAGCCTATTCCTATCCATATGGCTGCTTATAATCATTATACCG
>JBBACU010000089.1:0-7409 GCA_041656815.1 Proteiniphilum sp. | reverse complement strand
TCGAACCGGCCGGCTACCGGCCTCAATAGCGTGAGCACGCGCGGCACCTCTTCTTCATCGAGCCCCAGCAGGATGGCCGCGCCATACACCGCGAGCAGGTTGTAGACGTTAAACAGGCCCACGAACTGCACGGCAAGTTCCTTCCCGTTGATCTCGATATCGGTGCCGTCGAAATGCTTCTCGAACACCCTCGCCTTGAAGTCGGCCATGCCCTTCACCGAGTATGTCTTTTTGCTTGCTTTTGTATTTTGTAGCATGATGGCACCGTTGCGATCGTCGCTATTCACCAGCGCGAATGCCCCGGGGGGCAAGTGGTCGAAAAATGATTTCTTGACGTCGCGGTACTCCAGCATGTTTTTGTGGTAGTCGAGGTGATCTTGGGTGAGGTTGGTGTAGACCCCCCCCACGAAATGGAGGCCATGCGTCCTTTTCTGATGGATGGCGTGTGAGCTCACCTCCATGAAGGCGTGCTCGCAGCCCGCCTCCACCATCTCGCTCAGGAGGGCGTTCAACGAGATAGGATCAAGCGTGGTATGGGTGGTGGCGTACTTCTCGTCGTTGACATAGTTGGCCACGGTGGAGAGCAATCCCGCGGGGTACCCCATGTGCCTGAACAGGTTGTAAAGCAGTGTGGCGATAGTGGTTTTGCCGTTGGTCCCGGTCACACCTACCAGTTTCAGCTTCCGGGAGGGGTTGTCGTACCATTCCGAGGCGATGCTCGCCAGCGCCTCCGCGCTGTCTTCTACCTGCACGTAGGTGACTTTCGAAAAATACTCCTCGATCATCGGCTTATCGTATACTACGGCGACCGCTCCTTGTTCAATCGCTTTGCCGATATACGCGTGCCCGTCGGTACAGATACCTTCCACCGCGATAAAAAGCGAACCTTGCATCACCGTCCGGGAATCGGAGGTGATGGAATCAATCCCGATGTCGCGATCGCCCTTTATCGCGGCTATCTTGCAGTTACTTATCAATTTACCCAAGTTCATATCATCTCCTACTATTATCAAATCATCAAATCACCGAATCTTCAAATCACCGAATCTTCACATTATTCACATTGGCACATTAGCATATTGGCACATTAGCATATTGGCACATTAGCATATTGGCACATTAGCATATTGGCACATTAGCATATTGGCACATTAGCATATTGGCACATTAACCTCATCTCATCGTGATGCTGATGGTTGTTCCCCTGACCAGCCGTTGGCCGGGCGAGAACGACTGCGACACCACTTTTCCGGAACCGGTGAGGTTCACCCGCAGCCCCGATTTCTCCAAGAGGTACACGGCGTCGCGTGCCCCCATGCCCCTGACGTCGGGGACCGCCCCTTCGTTCAGTTCGATCGCCTTCGGGAGGTACCCCGCGCTATCGCTCGATATCACCACCCAGTCGCCCGTGTCCGACAGGTGGTTCACCGGCAGGTTCAGTGCCGCCAATACCGTTTGGTTGTGGTCCCAGTTGCCGTTCTTCAGCGGCGGTCTCTTTTGCAGGGTGGAGTCCACCTCGCAGTCGTCCACCGTGAGCCGCACCTTTCGCAGGTAAGTCTGCTCCGCGATGTTCTTGAATACCATCCCGGCCATCCCGCCGCCCGAGGGCACCCCCTTGGGCTTTCGCAACCCCACGTAAATGGTATACATGGGCTCTTCCGCGGGGAAGTAACCGCAGAACGAGACAAAGTAGTTGCTCGCGTAACCTCCGCCCGACGCGATTTGCGCCGTACCTGTCTTGCCGGCAATATCAAAATAGTCCGACGCAACCACCCGCGCCGTTCCGTTCTCCACCACCCCCCGCAGCATCTCTTGGATTTGTTCCAGCGTGGTCTCCTTGCATATCTTGGGGTTCACCACCTCGGCTTGAACCTCTTGAACTACTTTTCCTTCGTTCACGAACCGTTTCGCGATAAAGGGTTTTATCATCTTGCCCCCGTTGGCGATGCCGTTGTAGAACATCAGCATGTAGATGGGAGGCACTTGCGACTCGTAACCGAAAGACATCCACGGGAGGGTGGTTTTTGACCAGTAGTTGTTTTTGTCGTTCGGGAAGCGGATGGACGAGGTACCTTCTATCCCGCTCAAGGGAACGTCCCACGTGAGTTGCTTCCGCAGCCCGATCCGGTCGATCCCCTCCACGAACTTCGCGGGGTTGTTCTCGTACCCTTTCAACACCATCTTGCTCATCACGATGTTCGACGACACTTCCATCCCTTCGGCCACGGTAAGGTAACCACGGTCCTGTCCCCGTCGCCAGTAATGGTCCCGCACCCACCTCCGGTTGTACTGATAGAGCCCGCTGCCCACGTGAAACGAGTCGGTGGGTGT
Source organism: Proteiniphilum sp. (assembly GCA_041656815.1). Classification (GTDB taxonomy): domain Bacteria; phylum Bacteroidota; class Bacteroidia; order Bacteroidales; family Dysgonomonadaceae; genus Proteiniphilum. The sequence goes on along the minus strand of JBBACU010000089.1, from coordinate 5,078 downwards.
CACTACCCCGTCGTCCAGCGCCACCATGGTTGTCACTGTTTTAAAGGTCGACCCCGGTTCGTTCATGTAGGAGAACGCGTTAGGGTTTCCCTCGGCGTAGTGCCCATTGCTCATGCGATCGAGGTTCACGATCCCTTTGATCTCCCCGCTCTTCACTTCCATGATGATGGCGGTTCCCGACTCTGCCTCGGTCTCCACCAGCTTGTCTCGCAAGGCGCGTTCGGTTATATCTTGTATCTCGGCATCGATGGTGGTGACGATATCCCATCCCTCTTTGGCGGGTGTTTCCACCACGTCCATCCACTTGCCTTGTATTTTTTGTCGGAACTTCACGCCGGGCACTCCCTGCAAGAGGGAGTCGTATTTCAACTCCAGCCCGCTGGCTCCTCCCTTATCCAGGTCTTTGTAGACGCTTCCCACGGTGCGGGTAGCCAAGTTACCGAACGGTTTTTTGCGCGCGTTTCGCTCTTCGGCGATTAATCCGCTGCGGTTGGAGCGCTGGTTCCAGAAAGGGTAAGCACGTATCTCTTTCAAATCGACGTACGAGATATCGTGTCGCAATATCTTCACGTACCTCGAGCGCAGGGGCACCCGCTTGTCGATGCCTTTCGCGAGATTGTCTTGGATTTGCCGTTCCTCTTTTTCCCGCAGGTTCCAGCCGTTCATGATCACGTTCTTGTATTGCGCGGCACTCCGGTCAGGGAATTTCCGGGCTAGCGCCTTCGAGAGGTCATCCACGTACTTTACCAACGTGTCCTTCCTCATTCCATCGGCCCAGAAATCCATGTATATGCTGTATAGCGGTTCGGTTGTGGCGAGCAGCCGGCCATCGTACGTGTAAATATTTCCCCGCTTGGGAAGTATTACCCGGTCACGGATCACCGTCTCTTTCTCGCCAACCTCGCGCCATTTTTTTCCTTCAGAGGTAAACACGATCTTGCTGGCGGAAAAGATAATCAACGCGGCAAAAACCAGCAGTCCCGTCACGATAAACCCGTACCTGGCCAAAACCACCTTCCTGCTCTTTTGCTTACTCATTACTCTTCTTGGAATCTACCTTCTTACTTACAATCTAAGAATCTCAAATGAATATCCTATTACGGCTTAAAATCACTTCAAAGTCAAGCGCTTCACCCATTTTTTGTTTCGCACCATAGAGGGTTCTATGCTTTGGCACAAAAAATGCTGCTTTTATTGTGCTTTTAATCCTCATAACGGAATCATTTAAGACTTTTAGATACAACAATTTACTTGCCAATATGGTAGACGGGCTCATTGGCGATCTTCAGATCAAGGCCCGCTTCCTCTACCCTACGCTCGATCTCTCCTTGCCGGCTCGCCTCGGTGAGGCTCGACGAGATGGTGAGCGACTCGTATTTCGCGTCTCTCAGTGCCTGCTGCAACCGCTCGATCTCCGACATTCTTTCCAGCACGGTATAGCGATGGCTGATGAAAAGGATCATCACCAGCACGGCAACAAGGATAAATCGCATGTTTTTGAGGAAGAAATTCTCGGTGAGAACGCTTCCTCCAAAAACATGGACAAACGATTTGCGTATGTTATCGAACTTAAATTTCACTATATCAATATGCTAATATGCTAATGTGCTAATGTGCTAATGTGCCAATGTGCTAATGTGCTAATGTGCTAATATGCCAATATGCCAATATGAAAATCATTATTCTCATTATTCTCATTGGCACATTAGTCTCATTATTCACATTATTTTTTCCGCGATCCGCAGCTTCGCGCTCCTCGAACGGGGGTTTGCCCGCTGCTCTTCTTCGGTGGGGACAATCACCCTCCGGTTAATCACCTTAAAAGGGGTCTCCACGTTCCCGTAAAAATCCTTCACCTGGTTCCCCTCGAAATTACCTGTCCGGAAATAGCTCTTCACCAGCCGGTCTTCAAGGGAGTGATACGATATAATGCTTAACCGTCCCCCGGGCTTCAGCAATTGCAATGCCTGCTCCAGCATCTCGGTAAGGGCCTCCATCTCGCCATTCACTTCAACACGGAGTGCTTGAAATGCCTGCGCGAGCATCTTTTTCTCCCGGTCTCGCCGGGTGAAGGGTTCCAAGATAGCGAGGAGGTCGCCCGTGGTTTTGATTTTCCGCTCCTGCCTGAACGAGGCGACCGCCGCGGCAATCCCGCGGGCGTTCCTGAGCTCCCCGTGCCTGAAAAAAAGGTCCGACAGCTTCTCTGCCGGGTAGTCATTAAGGATATCGGCCGCGGTGATACCCGCGGCACGGTTCATCCGCATATCCAAGTCCCCTTCAAACCGGAACGAAAAGCCCCGTCCGGAATCATCAAAATGGTGCGACGAAACACCCAAGTCCGCCAGCAGCCCGTCCACGGCATCCACCCGGTGGTAACGAAGAAAGTTGCGAAGAAACCGGAAGTTGCCGCGCACGAACACGAAGCGGGGATCATCCGGGGCATTCGCCGCGGCATCCCCATCCTGGTCAAAAGCGATCAAACGCCCCTCCTTCCCCAGGCGCCTTAAGATCTCCCGCGTGTGTCCCCCGCCGCCAAAAGTGGCATCCACGTACACGCCGTGTGGACGGATGTTCAACCCATCCACGCTCTCATCGAGGAGCGCGGGAGTATGGTATGTCATCTGTCCATCTTCTTGCTTCATCTTCGCGGGTCTTTACTCCATCAATTCTTGCAGCTTTGCCGCAAATTCATCGGGTGCCACCAACGGCTTCTCCAACTTCTCCTTCGCCCAGATCTCGATCGTGTCGTCCACGCCGAGAAAACGCACTTCCGTCTCGATGGATACCATTTGCAAGTAGCGCTTCGGGATAAGCACCCGTCCGTTCGCGTCCATCTCGAGCCGTTCGGCATCCAGCACGAACTGGCGGAAAAGCTGCTGCTGCTCCCTGTTCCATTTGTTCAACTTCACCCGGAGCGCTTCGATCTCCCGCTCCCACACGGTTCCGGGATAAAGCACCAGGCACTCCTGAAAAATATCCTTCCGGAGCACGAGGAACTCTTCGCCCTCGCCTTGCAGCCGTTTACGAAAAAGGGCCGGCACGAAAACACGCCCCTTTCCATCCGCCTTAGCCTCCATATTTCCCAAGAATTGCAACATCTCCTTATATCAGAAAGTCTTCACCGCGGTAAAAGTACAAAATAATCCACTTTCCCCCACATTTCCACACAATATTTTATAAAAAAGTTATCAACAACCAATCGCGCTTCTCCAACCGACTGATTAAAAGAGCCATGAAATCAAAAACGGCGGGGAGCATTTTCCCCCGTTCGGGTTGATGGAGAGAAATTTCTTATTTCTTTCCGATACGTCCGTTAATTTTCGTACATTCGCGACTTAGTTTTTGAAGTAGAGGAAGATGCAATGAACTCGAACAGTGCATTCAGGATAGACATTGACCAGGTATTACGCGACAAGGCACCCAAGTACTACCGGAGGATTCCCCGTTTCTTGGTAAATTGGCTAAAACGGACGCTTCATCAAGACGATATTAACGGCATCTTGGAGCGGAACCAGGGTTTGGAGGGGGTCGACTTCATGCGTGCCTTGGTAGACAAAGAGTTCCGCGTCACCCTTCGTCCGAGGGGAGAGGAGAAAATTCCTGCGGAGGGCCGTTTCGTTTTCGCTTCAAACCACCCCTTGGGCGGGCTTGATGGCATCTGCCTCTCGGCATATTTAGGGGAAAAGTACAACGGGAAAATCAAGTACCTGGTCAACGACGTGCTCTATTACATCGAGCCGCTGAAACCCATCTTCGTTCCCATCAACAAGTACGGCGCGCAGGCCAAGGCATCGGCAAAAGCGATCAACGAGGCCTATGCTTCCGACCATCAAATCATCACGTTCCCGGCGGGCCTCTGTTCACGGAAACAGAACGGCGAGATCTCCGACTTGGAATGGATGAAAAACTTCATCATCAAGGCGGTGGAATTCCAACGAGACGTGATTCCGGTTCATTTCGAAGGAAGGAACTCCAACTTTTTTTATAACCTTGCCAACCTGCGAAAGGCATCGGGCATAAAATTCAACGCGGAGTTGATCTATTTGCCGCGCGAAATGTTTAAAAACAAGGGGGAGACATTCACGATCACCTTTGGGAACCCGATCTCCTGGCAGACGTTCGACAAGTCGAAAACGCCGTCCGAATGGGCGTCGTTTGTAAAAAAAGAGGTATATTCCTTGGGATGATCCTTCTTTCACCGGGAAGGTGGAGACAACGAGTTATCCGCCGCGCGACCCGGTACGATTTAATATAACTATTCTGTTAAGCCAAATGAGCAGAACCGAGCTTGCTTGAGTTATGCCATGGCGAAGAATAGTCTAAATTTATTGAACAATTGTATGCAACCAATTATCGACCCGATAGACAAAAGCCTGATAAAAAGCGAACTGACCGTACAGAAGCGGGTACGTGTCACCAACAAAGCGAACAACGAGATTTACGTGTTTACCGCGCACGACTCTCCCAACCTGATGAAGGAAGTGGGACGCCTGCGCGAGATTGCCTTTCGCCACTATGGAGGCGGAACAGGCTTGGAAGCCGATATCGACAAGTACGACACGATGGAGGAACCCTACCGCCAACTGATCGTGTGGGACCCCGAAAACGAAGAGATCCTGGGAGGCTACCGCTTTATTTACGGATCCGACGTGGGGTTCGACAAAAAGGGGAAACCGATGCTGGCTACTGCCCACCTCTACCACTTCTCGGACCAGTTTATCGAAGAGTTCCTTCCCCACACCGTGGAGCTGGGAAGATCGTTTGTCTCGCTCGAGTACCAATCGACCCTCATGGGCCGGAAAGGCATCTTCGCGCTCGATAACCTGTGGGACGGGCTGGGTGCGCTGACGGTGATTGACCCCGACATCAAGTACTTTTTCGGCAAGGTAACCATGTACGGCACGTATAACAAGAACGCGCGCAACATGATCCTCTACTTCCTCAACAAACATTTCCCGGACAACGAGGAGCTCGTCTCGCCCATCGATCCCCTGATTACCGGCACTGACCTTGCCACCATGCAAAAGCTATTCCACGGGAAAAACTTCAAGGAAGACTACCGGATCCTGAATAAAGAG
>JBBACU010000088.1:0-7423 GCA_041656815.1 Proteiniphilum sp. | reverse complement strand
TACAAATATACGAGAGATATTTAATTTTTCGTCAAATGATCGAGGGAAGCGTTAAGACATGATCGAAATACCCTTGGTTTTAATCACGAGAAATGCCACGGAAAGGGTATATTTGCCGTGAATTACAAAGGGCGGAACGATGGATATAGATATGGAGAAACTGATCGGGGAGTGCGTTTTTACCGCGGTACGAAGCAGCGGGAGCGGGGGGCAGAACGTTAACAAGGTGGCGTCTAAAGTCTTGTTGTCGTTCGACGTGAACGCGTCGGCCGTGTTGGATGAAGAGCAGAAACGGCTGGTTCTTGATAAATTAGCGAATCGTATCAATAAGAACGGGGTATTGCAGGTCAGCAACGAGGCGGAGCGTAGCCAGTGGCAGAACAAGAAGGCGGTGATAGCCAAGTTTGGACAGCTTATCGGGCACGCCCTGACACGGGAAAGAAAGCGGGTAGGGACGAAGCCTACTTTCACGTCGGTGCAAAAACGATTGGACGAGAAGAAACGGAAATCCGACAAGAAACGGTTTCGCTCCCGTGATTTTGATTATTAAATTCTTTCAACACCTCATGTACCACCGATTCAAACTCTTTTATATCATACTCTTCTGATACATGGGTGTACGACAACTCGTTTTCCAATTCCTCGAATGATATCCTACCTGCCCGCGTCAGGTTCTTCACGTAAGGTGATTTCAGGAAATCGAGCATCCGGTAGGTAAAAAAGTGAAGCAGGAACTTGTTAGCCGACCCGTTCTCCTATGTTTGAACTGAAACACTCCGAGTACGCGGAGGCGAACAGGCTGAGGAAGAAGGAGAAGGTGCTCACAAGAAGCGTTGGGGGTAAATCCATCATTACTACGAAAATATAAAAATGGGCTCGCGTTTGCATCTCAACAACAAAAAGAGAGAATCGAGAAAGGTATTCATGACCTGTCGAAGGAATTAAGCGCGGTGCAATTCTGAAGTGTTAAGGTTATAATATCACCTACACGAGTTCTACAGACAACCCCAGTGCATCTACTATCCTATAAAAGGTAGACACTTTTGGTTCCGTTTTTCCTGTTTCAACACGTGATATATACGATTTATTCGTGCCTATTTTCGCGGCGAGTTCTTCTTGTGTCGTGGAAGCTTTTCTTAATAAATTGACTATTAATCGAATTTTTTCGTAGTATCCGTACCGAGTTGAGGATGGCGATGAGCGAGGCCCCACGTCGGCAAAGACCGCTTCCCAAGGTCTCATCGGGGTGCGCGACGGGTCGGGTTTCCCGATTCGCGGAGGCGCGGGAAGGCTGTTTTCCCGGTGAGCGGAAAACAGGAGGAAAATGGCCGGGTGTTGTGTTGCCTCTGGCACGCTATTTGCAATCTACCGGTATAAAATACATTTATAATCAAGTTTCAGCTATGAGTTTTTTAGATATTGCACAACGTCGGTACACGACAAAAAAGTATGACCCGGCGGTAAAAATAGACGACGCGACGATTGAGAAGTTAAAAGAGATCTTGCGGTTAAGTCCCTCGTCAATCAATAGCCAGCCTTGGAGTTTCACGTTTGTTTCCGACGAGGAAACGAAAAAAGAGTTGGGGAAATTTTCTTACCACAACGAAGACAAGGTGAACGATGCCAGTCACGTGGTGGTTTTTAGCGTGGTGGAGAACGTGAGGGATTTCGAGGAGAGGAAGCTTTCTTTCTTGCCGGAAGGGGCCGGTATGTATTACAACCGGGTATTAAAGCCCAAGAGCGAGGCCGAGATTAAAGCGTGGTTAACTTGCCAAGTATATCTTTCCCTGGGCTTCTTTTTAAGTGCGTGTGCAAGCATGGGAATCGACTCCACCCCGATGGAGGGAATCCAAGCGGGGGAGTACGATCGGGTTTTACAGCAGGACGGGTATAAAACACTGTTTGCCGTGGCCATTGGCTACCGGGACAAGGAGGACGCGAACCAGCCCTCCGTGACACCGAAGTTCCGCTTGGCGCCGGAAGACGTGATCCGTTCGATTTAAACAACAACCCCGCGTGCTAAACAGCAGCCTCTCGTACTAGGTGGCAATCCCCCGTGCTAAGTGGCAACCCGTCGTGCTAGACGGCAAACTCTCGTACTAAGCGGTAGCCTCTCGTGCTAAGCGATAGTCTATTGTGTTAAGCATCAGTCCCGTATGCCAAGTGGCAGCCCGTCGTGCTACGTGGCAACCCCTCGCGCTACTTCTATCTTGTATTTCTTGCCCTTCATCTTCTCGTCTTTGATGTTGGCAAGAAGCGTTTTCACGGCGGGTGTCCGGACTGCCGCGAAAGAGATAAAATCTTTCACTTCAATCAGGCCCACGTCCGATTTGTCCAGTTTTCCCTTTTGTAGAAAGAAGCCGACAATATCGCCTTTATTCAGTTTGTTTTTCTTGCCGCCGCTCACGTAGATGGTTTGATATTTGGGGCGATCGGGCAACGGGTTTCCTTTAGGCACGTTAAACACGGCGATATCGTTGGGAATATAATCGGGTGTTTCATCGCCCTTGAACTGGATAATGTACGCGGTTCCCGAAGCGTCCACGCGAGCCGTGCGCCCGTTGCGGTGGATAAACTCGCTCTCTTTGCCGGGCAGGTGATAATGTATCACGTTATTCATTTCCGGGATATCCAGTCCCCTCGCGGCCAGGTCGGTGGTGACGAGGTAGTTCAGGCTTCCGTTTCTGAATTGAATCAGTATTCTCTCCCGGTCGTCTTGATCCATGCCGCCGTGGTAATACCCCGCATGGATGCCTTTCTTGTTTAATAAATCACTGACGCGTTCCGTGGCTTCCCGGTGATTGCAAAAGACAAGTGCCGCTTCTGAATCAAGCGCGCAGAGTAGGTGAAACAGTGCTTCTATCTTGTCTTTCTCGGGAGAGAGAACAAGTTTAAGCGATAGCGCGTCGTTTTTCTCTTCTTCTATATAGTCGAGGGTAACAGGCGATTCCATCCCCACGAAATCGGGAATCTCCACGTCGGATGTTGCCGAAAGTAGAACCCTTTTCTGCACGTTAGGCAGTTGGCCGATGATGGTGCTCATCTCGTCCTGAAAGCCCAGTTGCAGGGATTTATCGAACTCGTCTAATACCAGGGTTTTAATAGAACCCGTGTCGAAGGAATTTCTCTCCAGGTGATCCATCAGCCGGCCGGGCGTGCCGATAAGCACTGCCGGGGGATTGCTTAAATTGTTCAATTCGGTTTCGATGGAGTGTCCCCCGTAACAGGCGTTTACTTTGAACGGCGTGCCCATCTTCCTCCATACCTGTTCTATTTGAAGTGCCAACTCCCTCGATGGCACCACGATCAAGCACTGCACCCCGGGTACATGCTCATCCAGTAATTGATAAACCGGTAAAAGAAACCCGAGGGTTTTTCCCGAGCCAGTCGGGGATAACAACAATATATTTCGCGACTTCGTTATCGCGTTCCGGGCGGCTACCTGCATTTTGTTCAGGTGCTCGATGCCCAAGTTGGATAATATGCTTTTGGTTGGATCTTCTGCTTTCATGCAACAAAGGTACGTTTTTTATGTCGCTTCAAACGCTTCCATCATCCAGGATAAAGTATGTTACACGAGTTCTACAGATAACCCGAGTGCATCTACTATCCGGTAAAAAGTAGATACTTTGGGTTCTGTTTTTCCTGTTTCAACACGTGATATATACGATTTATTCGTGCCTATTTTCGCGGCGAGTTCTTCCTGTGTCATGGAAGCTTTTTTTCGGGCTTCTTCTATTATTTGTCCCGTGAAAAAAGCGTACGCCTTGCTTTCGGCTGCTGCTCTTGTGGCAGTGCCTTCTACTCCGAATGCAGCATCAAGTTGCGCATCCACATCAAATAGTTCTTCTTTTTTCTTCATAATATTCCTCCATCAATTTATAGGCTTTTTCTATTTCTTTTCTCGGGGTTTTCTGTGTCTTTTTTTGAAAACAATTAAGAAGAATCACGATAGAACCCTCGTCAAAACAGAAGAAAAACCTGTAATTATTCCCTTGCCATTCTACACGTAGTTCAAAAAGCCCCCTGCCTATAGATTTCACGTATCTTGCCGGAAGCCGATCCCGTGTTTTCAGTAAAAGCATCCCATACAAAACTTTTTCTTGAGTCCCGTTGTCCAGACTATCAAAAAACTTTTTGTAATGATGACGATAAGCTTTTATACTACGTTTCATCTTGCAAATATACAAAGAAAGTTTACAAGTTGAGCAACTTTTATCATGAAATGTAGTGGTGTGCATGTGCCGCCGGAGGAGGGGAATCGATAGAAAAATATTCCCAATTGCTTGATTAACCGAGTTTGTTTTGTATTTTTGACACGAGAGAAGGATACAAGGCAGATGAAACGAGCATTCAAATCATTAAACGCAAGTACATGATTAAAGCGAGTTCACTAACGTTAGATATTCGCTCGCTATGGCATAGTTCAGTAAACTTAGATATTTTCTCCCGACGGCATAATACAAATAAATTTGTTTTCTGCACATCGCTTATCGAAAATATTCAAGCAAGCTTGACTCTGCTCATTTAGCTGAATGCGAATATTCCATACTCCAACCATAAAAAATAGTTTTAATCGTATGAAAAAAATATCGAGACGCGGTTTTATACGCGCGGGGTTTGCCGGAGCCGCCGGGTTGGCGCTTGCCGGGCACGCGCCGGTTGATATGTCCCTTCTCACGCCGGAGGTTACGGTTGACCGGGTGGCGTTGGGGAACAGCGGGCTTTTTGTTTCACGTGTGGCATTGGGCACAGGCTCGGTGGGCGGTTCAAAAGAATCGAATCAAACCCGGCTGGGCATGGAGCGATTTGCCGAGATGGCGCGTCATGCGTACGACCGGGGTATCCGGTTCTTTGATATGGCGGATTCGTACGGATCGCATCCTTATGTCGGCCATGCCATTAAAACCATGCCCAGGGAAAAAGTCACCCTGCTCACCAAGATATGGACGCACGCGGACGGCTCGGATAGAAACGTTCCTGTTAGCGAGTCGTTGGATCGGTACCGGAAGGAGATGGATACAGACTACATCGATATCGTGTTGATGCACTGCCTCACGGCACCCGGCTGGAGCGAGAACCGCACGCATTACATGGACGGCCTCTCGAAAGCCAAGCAAGACGGGATCATTAAAGCAGTGGGTGTTTCCTGCCACAACTGGGACGCGATGGTGGAAGCCGTCGACAATCCTTGGGTGGATGTGATCATGGCGAGGATCAATCCTTTCCGGAGCCACATGGACAATACCCCCGACGTGGTGAGCGAGCTGTTGGGCAAGGCCAAGAAAAAAGGGATCGGGGTCATCGGGATGAAGATATTCGGCGAGGGAAGGCACGTGAGCGATGGCGAACGAGAGCAGTCCATAAAGTACGCGCTTTCTGATGGGAACACGCACTGCATGACGTTGGGGATGGAATCCATCGCCCACGTGGACGACGCCGTCGAAAGGGTGATGCGGTTAAAATAGCAATATCGTCAGCCCATTGACGATTTTAACGGTGAAATTGTCAATGGACTGACGATTTTTACTTTTTCAAGGGCGATGACGGATCAAAAGCAGAGTTAGAGTAAGTATGCCGAGCGCAGAAATAAGTTGACTATTAGTCGAACTTTTTACGTAGTATCCGCACCGCGTTGAGGATGGCTATCAGCGAGACGCCCACGTCGGCGAAGACGGCTTCCCACATCGTGGCAATACCAAAGGCTCCCAGCAACATGATGAGAAATTTCACGCCCAGCGCGAACACGATATTCTGAATGACGATCACGCGGGTGGAGCGGGCCACCTGTATGGCAGTAGCTATTTTGGAGGGTTGGTCGGTCTGGATCACCACGTCGGCTACCTCGATGGCGGCATCGGAGCCCATCCCTCCCATGGCAATGCCCACGTCGCTTAGTGCCAATGCCGGCGCGTCGTTGATGCCATCGCCGGCGAAGGCCACCACGTTAGACGGGTCTTTCTTCAACTCCTCGATATGTTTTACCTTATCGCCCGGCAGCAAGTCGCCGTATGCTTGGTCGATACCTAATTTCCCCGCCACTTCCTGCACGATAGACGATTTGTCGCCGCTCAGCATCACGGTGGTGTGAACGCCCAGCCTCTTTAACCGTCGGATGGTGCTCTTGGAATCGGCTTTCACCTTGTCGGCTATCACCAAGTATCCCGCGTACCGGTTGTCGATAGCAGCAAGGACAACGGTCTCCTTGATTTTGTCCACTTCCGGGTCATACTCCACGTCGTGCATCTCCATCAACTTGCTATTCCCCGCCAGCACAACGTGCCCGTTCACGAGCCCTTTCATCCCGCGGCCGGCAATCTCCTTGGCCTCTTCCACGGAGTAATTGCCGGGCACGAGGTTCGGGGAATGCTCCAAAATAGCCTTGGCGATCGGGTGATTCGATTTCGATTCGAGGGCGGCAACGTACCCGGCCATTTTTTCTTTCTCCGGGTCGAGCGATTTCACTTGTTCCGGGTCGAGCGATTTCATTTGTTCCGGGTTGAGCGTTTCCTGTCCTTGGTAAACCACTTCTCCCCCTCCTTTGTGAGCCGCTTCCGGCTGCCCCTTGTAAACTGATTTTACCTCTTGCACCTCGAAGATCCCTTCGGTAAGGGTTCCTGTCTTGTCGATCACCACCGTGTTTGCCTTGGCGATCATGTCGAGGTAATTGGCCCCCTTGAACAGGATGCCGTTTCGTGACGCGGCACCGATGCCGCCAAAGTAACTCAGCGGGATGGAGACGACGAGGGCGCACGGGCAGGAGATGACCAGGAACACCAACGCGCGGTAGAGCCAGTCGGCAAAGACGTAATCCGGAACAATAAACGAGGGGATTACCGTGATTGCCAGTGCCAGCGCGAAAACGATGGGGGTATAGACGCGGGCGAACGAACGGATAAAGAGTTCCGTTTTTGCCTTGCGGGAAGTAGCTTCTTGCACCATCTCCAGCACGCGAGCCAAGGAACTGTCGGCGTATTTTTTCTCTACCTTTATTTCTACCACGCGGTTCAGGTTCACCATGCCCGCGAGCACGGTTTCGCCCTCGCGCAGGGTGCGGGGAACGCTCTCACCCGTGAGCGCGGAGGTATTGAAGCTGCCCTTGGGGGATAATAACACCCCGTCCAGCGGGATTTTCTCGCCTGCCTTCGCTTGTATGGTTTCGCCGATGGAAACCGCCTCGGGAGCGAGGGTGAATGCTATCCCGTTCCGGAGAACGGTCGCCTTGTCCGGCCGCACGTCCAGCAGCGTTTTAATGTTCTTCCGTGCCTTGAGGACGGCCGATTCTTGAAACAGTTCACCCACCGTGTAGAACAGCATCACGGCGACTCCCTCGGGGTACTCGCCGATAAAGAACGCGCCCAGCGTGGCGACGATCATCAGGGTGAACTCATTGAAGAAATCTTTTTTTGCCATGGCACTGCCC
>JBBACU010000087.1:0-7423 GCA_041656815.1 Proteiniphilum sp. | reverse complement strand
GCGAGTCCGTTGTCTTGGTAAATGGTTCCGTGGAGGTCGCCAGCATGAACAGCTTGTTAATACTGAAACCAAACGAGATGGCAGAGATCGAAAACGGCACTATCCAACACCGGATGGTAGATGTCGCGGAATACATTAGTTGGAAAAACGGGTACATGCAACTGAACAAAACACCCCTCAACGAAGTATTAATGAAAATCGGGAGGTATTACAATATAGAATTTACATACAGTGCCGGGTTAGCCCTGAGCCATAGAACATGTTCGGGAAAGCTTTACCTATCCGATAATTTAGACGATGTACTGGAGGCCTTTTCTAAAATGACCTACCTCGGACACGAGCGAATCAGTGATAGAAAAATAGCTATTGTACAGAAATAATAATAAATGGAAAAGAGATCGGTATTATGAAGTATATATTAAAACAACTGCCTATGTTTAAATAAAAAACATCACAAGAAATAATCGCATGGCCACGTAAGACAGACCAACGATTAACGCTTCAACTGAAAGAAAAAGTCGAATAATGACGCAACCATTACTCGACTAAGTGAATCATAATTTTTTCGGTAACAAATTAAAATTCAATACAAAGATATGCAAGAAAAGTATAACTGTAAACAATTAACCACGAAAAAAAACAATAAGTTTTTAAAAATCATGAAAATATATTTTTTAATAACTTTATTCTGTATTTTTTCAGCAACGGCAGAAAACACATACTCGCAGTCCAAGACAGTGAGTGCCGAATTAAGAAATGTCACGCTGCAAGAAGCATTTCGTGAAATAGAAAAAAACAGCGACTATTTGTTCCTTATCATGGATGATACAGGAAATGAACTATCGAAAAAAATCGACGTGTCGGTGGATAATAAATCGATTATTGAAATACTGGATCATCTGCTCAAAAACACTCATTTATCTTATTCAATAGTAAATAGGCAGATAACAATCTCTAAAGATCCTGCTCGTGACAGCTCCTTGGAAAAGGATAGCACCGGAGAAGAGATAGTCCAGCAATCGAAAAGAGTCATTAAAGGTAAAGTCACTGATTTGCAAGGCGAAGCAATTATAGGGGCAAATATAATCGAGAAGGAAACATTTAACGGTACGATTACCGATATGGATGGCCTTTTTTCACTCTCTGTCGATAATAATGCTACTATAACCGTATCGTATATCGGGTACGTGTCCCAAGAGGTCAACGTGAGCAACCAGAATACGTTCCATTTTGTCTTGCTCGAAGACACCGAGATGTTAGACGAGGTTGTTGTCGTGGGATACGGGGTACAGAAAAAAAGCGACATCACGGGCTCGATCGCTTCATTAAACCCCGAGATATTACAGGAACGTCCTCAAACAAACGTGATTCAAGCACTGCAGGGAACGATACCCGGTGTGAATGTCACCACCACCAACTCGGGAGCGGAAGATAACGCAACCTTGCTGATCCGGGGACAAAACTCTATTACCGCGAGCAATAGCCCTTTGGTCGTGTTGGATGGGATCCCCTATTCGGGAAACCTCTCAGAGCTCAACCCCAACGACATAGCTTCGATCGAGGTATTAAAAGATGCTTCCTCAACGGCCATCTATGGTTCAAGGGGTGCAAATGGCGTTATTTTAATTACCACCAAAACAGGCGAGGCCGGGAAGATCAAAGTCGCGTATAACGGTTATTATAGCTGGGATGAAATTGCTCACCTCCCGGATATGCAAGACGCGAATGATTTCTGGAGAGACGAGTGGGAAAGAAGAATCACGAACCAATTAAGCATGCCCACCAGTACCTCATCCGTGCGTCAGCAGATTGATGAAGTTTTTATCGGCGATGAAAACAGCAACACCAACCTCGCCGCGTTCATGATGGGTTACCCGGGAAGAACGTGGGATCAGGTAAAGAATGAAATCTTATCAAAGTACCCGGAATACGTGCATGATTACTCCATTCTTCAAGAAATCGCGACCGATTTCGCGTATCCGGCAGGAGGAAGAAACACGGATTGGATAGATTTAGCAACCCGCACGGGACATAGGCAACAACACAATGTTTCTTTGTCCGGTGGAGGGGAAAGCAGCAAGTACTACGTATCTGCTCTCTACGGGAACACGCAAGGAATTGCATTGGGAGATGATTTTCAAAAAATGGTATTCCGTGTTAACATGAACCTGCGCTTGTGGGACGGAATTAATTACGGGACAAACACGCAACTTGGATTCTACGACAGGAGTGGTTCAAAAGCTCAATGGGGTGGCCTAACAAATAATGGTGCACTGCTATTGAGCCCCCTTTACAATGCATATAACGAGGATGGATCGATTGATTTATACCCTATAAAGGAAGACACCCGGCGTAAAAATCCGTTGGAACCCTTGCTATTCGACACGATGGATAAATCAACCGTCGTGATTACCAATCACTACCTCGACGTGGATATACCTTGGGTACCCGGTTTACACTACAAGTTAAATACCGGATACACGTGGGATAACGCGAGAAACAGAAGCTATAAAGGAATGAATACCACCGAAGGTATCGTCGAAAACGGGATACTTAATACGGTTGACGCTAACGGCTATTCATGGATCGTAGAGAACATCGTAAGTTATGTCCGAGTTTTCGGAAAACATAACCTATTTCTAACCGCCTTGTATAGTGCCCAAGAAAACTCCAAAGAACAGAACCAAATTAATGGTAGGGGGTTTGCTAGCGATGTGATGGGATATTATCAAGCTTCACAAGCGTCCATCTTGACGGCCAAATCCAATTATGTTAAAAGCAGCCACCTTTCCCAGATGGCTCGTTTAAACTACGGTTTCGATGAAAGGTATCTTTTAACAGCCACGATAAGAAGAGACGGCTACTCTGCATTTGGAAGGACTACCAAATTTGGTACTTTCCCGTCGCTTGCCCTTGGCTGGAATATCGCGAATGAAAATTTTTTAAGGTCATTCAGGGAGCTCGATGTTTTAAAAGTAAGATTGTCGTATGGCGAGAACGGGAATGAAGCAGTAAGTGCCTATTCTACCCTACCGGTACTGTCTTCGCTTGACTATATCGACGAGACTGGCAAGATTCTATACGGCTATTACCCGGAAGCACTTGAGAATCCGGGATTAAGTTGGGAAACGACCAAATCGTATAACCTCGGGCTTGATTTTTCTTTCTTCAAGGGGCGAGTCAATGGGGTAATCGACACGTATAAGTCGCGTACAAGTAACCTGTTGCTTAGAGAAACAATTTCAGCCATCAATGGCACAACATCCATTACACGCAATATAGGAGAAACTAAAAATAACGGATTAGAATTCCTGCTCTCCACGGTAAATGTAGATAAAAAGAACTTCTTGTGGAAAACCGATTTCAATTTCGCCACCTACAACTCGAAGATTGTACACGTGGGATTGAAAGACAGTGACGGGAATTATATCGACGACGTGGCAAGCGAATGGTTTATTGGACACCCCGTGAATGTCAACTTTGATTACTCTCTTGATCGTATTCTGCAAAAAGAAGACTTCATGCTTGACGCGAATGGGGATTACATTCTCAACGAAAACAACAATTACATTTTAAAGGAAGAGATACAAAACCAGATAGTGGTTTTCGGGACCCCGTTCCCCGGGAAACCCGTGGTCAAGGATGTAAACGGGGATGGAATCATAGGTGGGTCTGAAGATAAAGAAATTCATGGTAGCTTGTCTCCTGATTTCATTGCCGGAATGACAAATACAATCAAGTATAAGAACTGGACTTTCAGCTTCTTCTTTAATGGAGTATGGGGTGTAACCAAAAAAAATGACTTGATAAACATGAGATCATTGGGCCCGGATCGGAAAATGAATTTAACTTACTGGACACCCAGTAATCCCATCAATGAACTACCGGGTATAAATTATGGCAGTTTAACCCAAGAAGAATTGTATCCCTATTTTGATGCTAATTTTATCAGGCTTCAAGACGTATCGTTAACATACAATTTTCCGTCAACCGTTTTGTCAAAACTCTCGTTCTCGGAGTTGGCTGCTTTTGTGAACATGAAGAACGTGGCCACTTTTACCAAGTGGAAAGGTCTTGACCCCGAATACACTGTACAATCTGATGTGCCGAGACCAAGAAGTTTTATTTTAGGCTTACGCTTTGCATTCTAAACTTAATTACCAGAACTCATGAAGAAAATATTTCTATTCATCATATTAACTCTACTAATCCACGCGAGTTGTAATGAAAACAATTTCCTGATGGAAGACCCTCGAGATGCTATTTACGCGGAGAATCTCTATCAAACCCATACAGGTTTTGAATCGAGTTTATATTCCGTGTACTCCTTTATGCGTCAGCTGTATGTCCGTGGTGACACGAGGACCCGGGACCAAATTTGGGTACAGAACACCGATAACGTGATGACAAGGGATCACGCGGTCAACTGGTTTACAAGCATCTCCCCGGGATGGAGTGAGGTAGGCGACGTGTACGACTGGCTCTATAAAATCATCAACACGACCAATATGATTATTAACCGGGCCGAAGGCGAAGTGGATTGGGAAGGTGCAAATGAAGAGGAGAACCTGAAAAACAAACGATCCGTCATTGGTCAGGCAAGGGTAGCCCGAGCGTGGGCTTACCGGTTGTTGATATACGCGTTTGGGCCAGTGCCTCTAAGTACCGAAGAAATCACGGGACAAACATATAGCAATGCCTGGGATAGAAACTCCATCGAGGAGGTGAAAGCACAAATGGAGGAAGACCTGGCACTAGGTGTCGAGTACCTCGACCTAGTCGGCCAAAATCAGATCTTCCTGAACGGGGCCGCCGCCAGGCATTACTTGGGAGAGCTCTACCTTTCACTTGGTGAATTTCAAAAGGCAGTGGATGTTCTCGCCCCTTTATGCACCTCGAATGAATACAGGTTGATCACTTCAAGGTTCGGGAGGACAGCGAACCAAGGCGATGGCAATCTACTGATTGATATGTTCCGTACCCCTTACCGTAAAGATGGCAATACCGAGTCGATATTCATTTTTTCAAACGGGGTGGCACTGCCCGGCTCGGAAGCATTTGCATTAATGAATTCTTATATCGGGGAATACCGCTCGTATGCCCGGATCGCGGCGAATGAAGAGTGGTGGGCTCGTTATGGTGGCAATGCCCGATGCAGGTATCACTTTACTCCTTACTCCATGAGCAATAAAGCAGATTACGAGCTTTATCTTAAATATAGAAACACCTGGAGTAACCCCAATAACAGGCACTATATCCAAAGATGGTTATGGAATAATTCGGACGGGCGAGACAACTTTCTTTACGAAGACAATGATATCAGGGGCCATCACACTTCCATCCGTAGGTTTTTCGTGTACGATTGGAATGAAAACGGGGTGATCACCGACCCACCCGCCTTCCCGTTGGACTCGGCCATCACGCAACATACCGATAATATCTATGCATTAAGAGGCAGTGACGGGAAATACGTGGGGGATACTATTTATACCTATTTCGCGTTTAACCCGAGCGATATTGGCTCGGTACAATGGTATAACAAGCACACCTACCTTTATTCCCGGAAATGGGAAGCGGAAATAGATCATACCACCAATGACTGGAACTCGCAGGACGACTGGCACACGGTGGTGCATCTGAGACTGGCTGACTCCTACTTGCTGTATGCCGAAGCACTGTTCATGAATGGGAATAACCCCGACGCCGTGACCTGGATCAACCGGGTTCGCGAAAGGGCCGGGGCAAGAGCAATCAATGCCAGCCAACTGTCGCTTGATTTTATCCTGGATGAACGAAGCAGGGAGCTAGTGAGCGAAGAGCTGAGGAAAATAACTCTACTCAGGACCGGTAAATACCTCGAAAGGACAAGAAAGTATAATCCTTTATCCATGGACTATGTCCAAGATCACCACAAGTTATACCCATTCCCCGCTGTTGCAATAGATGCCAATAAAGATAAAGTGTTGGACCAGAATTTGGGGTATGGAGGTTCCACGACGTGTGATTTTACACCAGCCGGCTATCCGGACGAGTAGTTTCCTTTTGAATAATTTCAAAAACCCCGGGTGAGGATATCCTCACCCGGCTAACTCCACTAATTTTGTTTTCAATGGTATTGAATATATCACGAATCGGATTGATCATCACGTTGGTCATATACGCGATTTATTCTTGTCACCCGGCACGATCTGAATCCTATCAGACAAATAAAGAACAGTTTGTAGATCACGTGTATCCAATGCTTGATGCCGCCAACTCGCGGTGGTTTTATTTCAGTTCCGCGTGTCGCCCTTTCGGTATGGTAAACCTGAGCCCCGATATGGTTGTTAAGGGTACATGGGGAGCGGGGTACCGGTATAATGAAGATACCATCCGCTGCTTAAGTCACGTTCACGCGTGGCAGCTCTCGGGTATCCCGGTCTTACCGGTTACCGGTCAATGCAAAGGGCCTCTCGGCCCCGACCATTATGGCTCCAGGTATACACATGACAACGAGCGAGTCCACCCGGGGTACCATGAAATCTTCCTAGAGAGCTATGGCATCAACGTGGAGCTAACTTCCACTACCCGGGTCGGGTTCCACCGGTACACCTTCCCTCGATCCGAACAGGGCCATATTCTATTCGATCTCAGTACCACGTTAGGACCCTCCGATACCGAATACGGGTATATTAAGATGAATAATCACACCGAGATTGAAGGGTACGCGATAATGGCTCCAACCGTAAGAAGGCCCAAGCCGGTGCATCTGTTTTTCGTGGCCCGGTTTGATCAACCATTTGAAGAATTCTCTGCTTGGAAAGAGGGGAAGCTGATCAATGTTAACGATGAAATTGAAGGTGCATCTACCGGGGCATTTGTCAGTTTCTCTACTTCCGAGAACGAGACGAGGATGATGAAAGTCGCCATTTCTTACGTGAGCATCGAACAGGCTAAAATTAATATGGAAGCGGAACTTGACCATTGGGATTTTAACCGGGTGGTAGAAGAATCCCGGGATGAATGGAATCAACACCTCGGAAGGATTGAAATTGAAGGAGGTACCCTGAAGGAGAAGAGGAGGTTTTACACCGATCTGTGGAAAGCATTGCAAGGACGTCGAATTATCAGTGACGTGAACGGCAAGTATTGCGATATGACCGGAACGGATAGGAGAATCGGCCAGATCCCGTTGGATGAAAACGGGGTTCCTTTATTCAATCATCATAATTTTGACGCGATGTGGGGGGCACAATGGTCGCTGAACACGCTTTGGCATCTCGTCTATCCCGAAATTACAGAGTCGTTTGTCCACTCCATGCTCCTGATGTATGACGACGGGGGATTGATCCCGAGGGGCCCATCGGGAGGAAACTACACCTACGTCATGATTGGGGCTACCTCTACCCCCTTTATCGTGAGCGCGTGGATGAAAGGAATTCGC
>JBBACU010000086.1:0-7484 GCA_041656815.1 Proteiniphilum sp. | reverse complement strand
ATGGAAACCCTCCAAAACAGCTATATACCCGGCATGGCTTATCATGAAAGTACTGCAAGAAGCGGGCCTCCCCGACGGGGTCATCAACCTGGTGTATGCCGGGGGCAAGGAAACGGCCGACGTGATCTTTCACCACCGCGATTTTGCCGGGCTTCACTTCACCGGCTCCACGGCGGTATTCAACAGCATGTGGAAAACCATTGCCGCGAACATGGGAAAGTATAAATCGTATCCGCGTATCGTGGGCGAAACGGGAGGGAAAGATTACCTGTTCGCCGATGAGACGGCCAACCCGCGGCAAGTGGCCACCGCGCTGACAAGAGGCGCTTTCGAGTACCAGGGGCAGAAATGCTCCGCGGCGTCGCGCGCGTACATCCCGTCCACCTTGTGGGAAGAAGTGAAACAACTCATGAGCAAAGACCTGGCCAAGATAAAGACAGGCGCGCCGGATGATTTCAGCAATTTCGTGAACGCGGTGATCGATGAGGAAGCGTTCGACAAGCTGGCCAAAGTGATCGACGATGCCAAGACGTCGCCCGACGCGGAGATCGCGCTCGGTGGAACATACGACAAGAGCACCGGGTACTTTATACGCCCAACGGTGATCTTGGCCAAGAAACCGGACTACATCACCATGAAGGAAGAACTCTTCGGCCCCATCCTCACCGTGTATGTCTATGATCCGGAAAAACTCGACAAGACCCTGGATATCTTGGACAGCACCACCGATTACGCGCTTACCGGGGCCATCTTTTCTGCCGACAGGGCGCGTATCCAGAAATTGACGGCCCGGCTGACGCATACCGCGGGGAATTTCTATATCAACGACAAGCCCACGGGAGCGGTGGTAGACCAACAACCTTTCGGCGGGGGACGCGCCTCGGGCACGAACGATAAAGCCGGCTCCGTCTTCAACCTCTTGCGCTGGGTATCCCCGCAATGCATCAAGGAGACATTTGTCCCCCCGGCCGATTACATGTATCCCAATTTCATGGAAGAGTAATTTCTCAGAATGCTTCCAAGAAATAACGCGAAACAGTGTAGTGAACGAAGGTAACACGATTGCCCTTCTTTATTGGGATAGGAAAAAAGGAAAAAAATGACAGGGAATATAGCGGATAAAGTTATTGCCTTTAACAGGGAACTGGATTACAGGGGCGAATTGCCTGAAGGATTTAGGGTATTGAACCCTTTTCTGGAAAACCCGGAGACGATGCCGGCGATGGAGGCGTTCTACCGGAAGTATTACAACGATTCGAACCAAAGAAAATTCATCGTCGGGATTAACCCCAGTCGCCATGGCGCGGGAGTGACCGGCGTGCCCTTCACCGACACGAAACGGCTGGAGAGCGTGTGCGGGATAAAGATGGAGTCGGTACGCACCCACGAGGTCTCTTCGGTATTTGTCTACGATATGATTGAAGAGTACGGGGGAGCCGACCGGTTTTACAACCGGTTTTACATCAATTCCCCTTTCCCGCTGGCCATCACACGTGAAATGAAAAACGGGCAATGGCTCAATGCCAACTACTACGACGACCGGCGCCTCTTCCACGCCGTGAAAGGGTTCATGATCGATTCGATGAAAAAGCATATCGCCGTCGGGCTGGATACCTCTGAAGTGTATATCTTGGGGAAGAAGAATGCCGCGTTTATCCGCGCGTTGAACAAGGAAGCGAACCTATTCGGGCGCATGGTGGAACTGGAACATCCCCGCTACATCCAGCAATACCGGTCGAAAGAAAAAGCCCTTTATATCGACAAGTATTTACAAGCACTGGAAGGATGACGCGGGCCCTCCTGAACGCCGGGTAGCGGTCTCCCCCGCTCAACGAGCAGGGCAGCACCGGGGATCAAGCAGCGAACCATTAAATAAGGGATTCGCGAAAACATTCTATCTTTGTGGGTTGTTAAGAAGATTGGCAGATTTTTATGCACGCGAAAAAAATAAATATAGCCGTGGACGGGTATTCGTCTTGCGGGAAAAGCACCATCGCCAAGGGATTGGCCAAGGCGCTGGGATATACCTACATAGATAGCGGGGCCATGTACCGGGCAGTAGCACTGCATGCCATCCGGAAGGGCTGGATCACTCCGGAAGACATGGACGAAGAGGCCCTCCGCGAACAGGTCGATCATATCGAGATCGACTTCCGGCCTAACGAGCACGGCATGCACGACACCTATCTCGATGGCGAGAACGTGGAACGCGAGATACGCTCGCTGGAGGTGGCCAACGGGGCAAGCCGGGTGAGCACGCTCGGTTTTGTCCGCCAAGCCTTGGTGCGCCTTCAACAAGAGATGGGCAAAGAGAAAGGGGTGGTGATGGATGGCCGGGATATCGGCACCGTGGTCTTCCCCCACGCGGAGATGAAGCTTTTTCTTACCGCTTCACCGGAGATACGAGCGAAACGCCGCTTCGACGAGATGAAGGGGAAAGGAGAGAACCCGCTGTACGAGGAGGTCTTGGCCAACGTGAAAGAGCGGGACCTGCGCGACACCACCCGGGCCGAGAGCCCCCTGCGCCAAGCCGACGACGCGTTGGTGCTCGACAACTCCCACGTTGACATAGAAGGGCAATTGCGATGGGCGTTGGATATGTTTAATAAAATCACAGCTAACAATGAACAAAATTGAAATAGACAAGGATTCCGGGTTCTGCTTCGGGGTGGTCAAAGCCATCAACAAAGCAGAGGAGGAGCTCAAGAAAAATGGGTCGCTCTACTGCTTGGGCGACATAGTACACAATAACATCGAAGTAGAACGCCTCGAGAAAATGGGATTAATCACCATCGATCACGAGCAGTTCAAACAATTAAAAAATGTGCGCGTTCTATTGCGAGCGCATGGAGAGCCGCCCAGCACGTACGAGATCGCCAAGGAAAATAATATCGAGTTAATCGACGCATCCTGCCCGGTGGTGCTGGGATTACAGCGAAAAATAAAGAAACGATTTGTTCGCCGCGAGAACGACGAGGCCCAGATCGTCATATACGGGAAAAAGGGGCACGCCGAGGTAAATGGCCTGTTGGGCCAAACCGACCAGTCGGCTATCGTCATTGAAAGCAAGGAAGAGATCGATAAACTGGATTTCTCCCGGGATATAAACCTCTTCTCCCAAACCACAAAGTCGCTCGAGGGCTTTTTTGAAATAGGAGACATGATTCGCGAACGGATGACAAATGGCGCCACGCTGGAATTTCACGACTCTATTTGCCGTCAAGTATCCAACCGGGTGCCTAATATACAGGAGTTCGCGGCCAGCCACGACCTGATCATTTTCATCGCGGGGGAGAAGAGCTCCAACGGGAAGGTCCTATTTGCTGAATGCAAGCAAAAGAATCCCAACTCTTACCTCATCCATTCGCCCGAGGAAATCGACCCCTCGCTACTCAAAGAGGGCATCAGCATCGGTATCTGTGGTGCCACCTCTACCCCCATGTGGCAGATGGAGGCTGTCGCCAAAAACATCGAGAAGCTACAACCGCGAATGGAAGTTGAAAGAGCTGCTTTTTAAGCAGCTTTTTTTTGTGCCATCGGTTAAAAACTGTATCTTTGCATCTTATTGTTTTCAAGGGGATCCGGCTAAAAACCGACACTCGAATCGACAACTAACATTTAAGCGATGGACTCAAATATCAAGAGCGTGGGCATCCTCACCTCCGGCGGGGATGCACCGGGTATGAATGCCGCTATCCGGGCGGTTACGCGTGCCGGGATTTCTAACGGTATGCGCGTGTATGGCATTTACAGGGGATACAGGGGACTCGTGAGCGACGAGATCAAAGAGTTCCAAACCAACAGCGTGAGTAATATTATTCAACAAGGGGGAACTATCCTAAAGACGGCCCGCTCGGAAGAGTTCGTGACCGCCGAAGGGCGTGAACGCGCGTATGAAAACATAAAGAAACATGGGATTGACGCGCTCGTGGTGATCGGGGGCGATGGCTCGCTCACCGGGGCAGGAATCTTCGGGAACGAGTTCAACATCCCCGTGGTGGGACTCCCGGGAACCATTGACAACGATTTGAACGGCACCGACACCACCATCGGTTACGATACCGCGCTGAATACCATCATGGAGTCGATGGACAAGTTACGCGACACGGCAACGTCGCACGAACGACTCTTTTTTGTGGAAGTAATGGGACGTAATTGTGGCTTCTTGGCACTCAATAGCGCCATTGCCTCCGGGGCGGAAGCAGCCATCATCCCGGAGATAAGCATCGAGAAAGACCAGCTGGCCGAACTTATTGATCAAGGTTTCCGGAAATCCAAGAACAGCAGCATGGTATTGGTCACCGAAAGCGAAATAACAGGCGGCGCGATGCAACTTGCCGAGAGGGTTAAGAAAGAATACCCGTGGTACGACGTGCGGGTAACTATTCTCGGCCACCTGCAACGAGGCGGCTCTCCCACGGCACAAGACCGCATCTTGGCCAGCAGGATGGGCATGGCTGCTATCCAAGCACTTCAGGAAAATCAACGAAACGTGATGATCGGCATACGGGAAAACGAGATCGTTTACGTGCCCTTCAAACGGGCCATCAAGAAAGAGCGGGAGATCAGCAATGAGATGTTGGAGGTACTACGTATCACTTCCATCTGAAAACAGTTCAGGATTAGACTATTCTTCGCCGCGGCGTAGCTCGAACGAGTTCGGCTCTGCTCATTTGGATAAATAACTCACGCTTGGCAACGTTCAAGCAAGCTTGACGCTTCTCTCGCTTACACGTTATTTTGGCTTAACAGAATAGTTCATCAAGAATAGACTATTTCTCGCAACCGCATAGTTCATTTTTTATTTCTTTATAAGGGAGAAAGGTGTACTTTTGCAGTCATAATCGAACACAAATAAACAAAGCATATGGAAATTACACACATCGAACACATTGGCATAGCCGTAAAGAGCATCGAAGAGCAGCTTCCTTACTACGAAGGAGTCTTGGGACTAAAATGCTACAACATCGAGACCGTAGAAGATCAAAAAGTGAAAACCGCCTTTTTTAAAGTCGGCCAAACCAAGATAGAACTGTTGGAGCCAACCGACGAAGAGAGTACCGTGGCCAAATTCATCGAGAAAAGAGGCGAAGGAGTACATCACATCGCCTATGCCACCAAAAACTTGAACGAGACCCTGAAAGAAGTCGAATCAAAAGGAGTACGCCTTATCGACAAACAAGGGCGCCCGGGAGCAGAAGGACTCAGCATTGCTTTCCTGCACCCCAAGTCTACCGGCAGCGTGCTCACCGAATTGTGTGAGCATCCCCAATAGTCACGCGGGCAACTTACAAACAACTTCAATAACACAAACAATACATAACAACATTTTCGTTAAGCGATAGACAGACGCCAAGCTTGCTTGGAATGTTTTTGATGAGTGAGCGCAGAGGCAAAACTTGTTTTGACCCTGTCGAATGTAGAAAACAACTAAGTTTACTTGAATATGTTGTCGCGAAAAATGTCTAATTTTAATGAACATTTCATATGAGCAACCAACTCGATAAGGTAAGAGATCTGATCCAGCTACGCGAGAAAGCTCGCTTGGGTGGAGGCGAGAAGCGCATCGCATCGCAACACCAAAAAGGGAAATACACGGCGCGTGAACGCGTTAGCATGCTTTTAGATGAAGGCAGCTTCGAAGAATTTGATATGTTCGTGGAGCACCGCTCACACAACTTCGGAATGGAAAAGAACAAGTTCCTTGGCGACGGGGTCGTCACGGGATACGGCACCATCGAAGGGCGCCTTGTCTACATCTTCGCGCAGGACTTCACCGTTTCCGGCGGGTCCTTGTCGGAGATGCACGCGCAGAAAATCTGCAAAGTGATGGATCAGGCGATGAAGATGGGTGCCCCGCTGATCGGCATCAACGACTCGGGCGGTGCCCGTATCCAAGAAGGCATCAACGCGTTGGCAGGATACGCGGAAATATTCCAACGCAATATCTTGGCATCGGGTGTGATCCCGCAAATCTCCGGTATCTTCGGCCCCTGTGCCGGGGGAGCCGTCTATTCTCCCGCCCTGACGGACTTTATCGTCATGACGCAAGGAACCTCCTACATGTTCCTCACCGGACCCAAGGTGGTAAAAACCGTGACAGGAGAAGACGTCACGCAAGAAGACCTGGGAGGTGCCTCGGTGCACGCTGCCAAGTCCGGGGTATCGCAATTCCAAGTACCGTCTGAAGAGGAAGGCTTTAAACTGATTCGCAAGCTATTGAGCTATATTCCGCAGAACAACCTCGAAGAAGCCCCGCTGGTACCCAATGACGACCCGATCGATCGCCTGGATGATGCCCTGAACGACATTATTCCCGATAGCCCCACCAGGCCTTATGATATGTACGAGGTGATCGGCGCGATCATCGACAACGGGGAGTTCCTGGAAGTGCATGCCGATTACGCGAAGAACATCATCGTGGGCTTCGCGCGCTTCAACGGGCAATCGGTAGGCGTGGTGGCAAACCAGCCCAAGTTTCTTGCCGGGGTTCTCGACATCAACGCCTCCCGCAAAGCGGCTCGTTTTGTCCGCTTCTGCGACGCCTTCAATATTCCCATCGTTTCACTGGTAGACGTGCCCGGCTTCCTTCCGGGAACGGGACAAGAATACGGCGGGGTTATCACCCACGGCGCCAAGCTGCTCTACGCCTACGGGGAAGCTACCGTACCAAAAATCACCGTCACCCTGCGCAAGTCTTACGGCGGCGCGCACATCGTGATGAGTTGCAAGCAACTGCGCGGCGACATCAATTACGCGTGGCCCAGTGCCGAGATTGCGGTAATGGGAGCCGACGGGGCAGTAGAAGTACTGTACAGCAAGGAGATCGCGAATGAAAGTGACCCGGAGAAAAAAGCGGCCGTTATAGAAGAGAAGAAGCAGGAATACAACAACCTGTTTGCTAATCCTTACGAAGCCGCGCGCTACGGGTATATCGACGACGTGATTGAACCGAGAAACACCCGCTTCCGCGTGATTCGCGCGCTCCAGCAACTGCAAACCAAGAAGCTGCAAAACCCACCCAAGAAGCACGACAACCTTCCACTATAATGAGGAGAATTATGAAACGAGCATGCAAATCATTTCACGCGAGTTCCATATGACACCTTTGAACTATTTGGGTTAAGCCAGACGAGCAGAAGCCAAGCTTGCTTGAATTATGCCGTGGCGAGCAAATACCCAACTTTAGTGAACTTTTTCGATAAGTGAATGCAGAGCCAAAACAAGTTTTGTCTCTGCTGAGCGCAGAAAAAGTCAAAATGAAATTGAAAATAATAGTTTTAATCATATGAAACGAGCATTAAAATCATTAAACGCAAGAACATGATTAAAGCGAGTTCCATACGATACATTTGAAAATCAATAATTTTAATCGTATGAATAAATTAACTGTGTCTTCTTTTCTGCTTCTGGTGCTGTTATCGTTCACCGCGTGTGCCAACCGGGTTGAAAATCCCCGCTTCGTGATCAACGAGGTGCTGGTG
>JBBACU010000085.1:0-7501 GCA_041656815.1 Proteiniphilum sp. | reverse complement strand
AATTCATCCCGCACCTGCTCCTCGTTGTCCGTGTAGGTGGCCATCCCCATCACGCCGGCCAACTGCACGTGGGCGTACTCTTTCCAGCTTCCCCCTGCCAAAAATTGGCGGCATTCATCCGGGGTGAAGCCCGATTTAGTGTCTTCCCGCGCTATATGGACTTGCAGGAGGCAAGGAATCACCCGGTTGTTCGCGGCCCCTTGCTTCTCGATTTCTCGTGCCAACCGATCGCTATCCAAGCTATGAATTAGAGAGATAAAAGGAGCGATCTGTTTCACCTTGTTCCGTTGCAGGCCACCAACAAAATGCCATTCGATATCGCCGGGAAGCTCTTTCTGTTTCACTACCAGCTCCTGCACGCGGCTCTCGCCAAAGAGGCGCTGCCCGGCGCCATACGCTTGCAGGATGGTCTCGTTCGCGTGAAATTTGGAAACGGCTACCATCTTTACCTCGCGGGGGATCGAATCTCGAAACCCGGTTACACGGGACGCCACGCTCATCACTCTTCCTCCTTCTCTTTTTTTTCTGATGAATAGGGAAACACGTCGATAATAGCGGTCTCCACGACCGAAGCGATATCGTAATCGATCATCGTCTTCTTCATCTCTACTTCCACGGTCTCTACCGCCTCTTTCAGCGCGGCAGCTTGCACCAGCATATTGACGGCCGTTTTCTTTTCCGAACCGCTCTTCTCGTCCAACGTGATAAAGTAAAGCTTTGCCCGGTAGTAGCGGTCGCCCGTCTCGTTGAAGAATGACTCCGCGTACTTCACCCGCTTGATATCCGATACCGAGAATTCTCCGGAAATAAACGGTTTCATCTCTTCGATGATCCTTGCCTCCGCCTCGGTAAACGACAACGCGTCCACCAAGTAAGGCTCCGTCACGCTCTTCTGCATGCCGGTCTCCAGCATCTTGTCGTATTTAATCTTGCACTCGAACCAGTTATACATAAAATTTTATTTGTTTTTTGTATTACGGACATTATTTTAGACATTGTCCTTTTTTGCCACACATAACGATGGCGTGCTCACGCACGGAATTCGCATCGTTACTCTGGAGATCATCCCCTTCGGGTCTCCGTTCTCGAGAGGCTTTAGCCTAATTCACGAACGACAAAGGTACAAAAAAATCCCTCCACTTATTACCAGCCATCCCAGCAGAATCAGGTAATACGCCACAATATTCGAGGTAAGAAACCATTTATGTTGCATCAGCATTATACCAAAAGTGTTGTTCCTATTTATCCGTTCCAAGGCTTTTTTAAAATTCGGCTTAATAAGGCTTCCCCCGTAAATAGCAATGCGGATCACACTTATAGTGGCTAATAAAAGGGAGATAAATACAACAAGAATCCAGCCGATCATTATGTTGAAATTGAAATTTCAGTAAAGATAAGAAAAAAACAAAAAAGATTTTGATGCTGTAAAGTTTATGCGTGAACAGCGAGACAAATTAAGTGAAAAATTACCTGGAATGAGTAATGCGGAGATAATGGCTTATTTTGAGAAACGTAAGTCAGAAACAAAAGCTAAACCTTGTGCATAAAGCCAATTAGTTACGGAATCTAATCTATCTATAGCATACTAACCTAAGTACAACATAGGAGCAGGACGCGTGTAATATCGTGAAAAATTGATACTTTTGCAGTTTACTTTCACAAAATGATCGGAACCCTTGTAAATACAGCGGCTGTGATTGGTGGCGGGATCATCGGCCTGCTCTTGAAAAAGAGGATGCCGGAACGCGTCACCACCATCTATTTCCAGGCGATCGGCCTGTTCACGTTGGCCATCGGCGCGGCCATGGCCATCGAGATGGAACGAATACTCATCGTGGTGGCCAGCTTGGCCATCGGTTCCCTGCTGGGGGAGTGGGCCGACCTCGAACGGGGTGCCGAACGGATGGGCGAGCAACTCAAGAATCGGTTCCGCGTGGGCAACGAACGATTCACCGAAGGGCTCGTGACCGCGTTTCTCCTTTTCTGCGTGGGCTCGATGACCGTGGTAGGCACCATCCAAGAGGGGACGGAGGGGTCGCCCGACCTGCTCTTCACCAAATCGCTTATGGACTTCTTCTCGGCCATCTTACTTACCTCTGCTTTTGGGGCAGGAGTCCTCTTTTCCGCGCTGCCCCTCTTTATCTTCCAGGCTTCGCTCACCCTCCTCGCGAAATACGCCGCCACCTTTTTCACCGACGACATCATCGTGGGGTTGACCAGCACCGGTGGTATCCTGCTGATCGGGCTGGGGATAAACATACTCCGGATTAAAGAGCTCCGAGTCATGAACATGCTCCCCGCCTTGGTCGTGGTGGTGGTGTTTCTCTGGTTATTCACGTGACCTCCGATAAAGGCTACACTCCAGTCCCCGGCATTCACACATGAAGAAAAAAGACGATAAGTTAGGTTTATGGTTGCTGGTGTTCGTCGCCATCGGGTCGATGGTGGGATCGGGCATTTTCAATTCACCCAAGGACCTGATCGGGGTGGCCAACCCTCAAGGCACCCTCCTCACGTGGCTGATAGGAGGTGCCGGGGCACTGATGCTCGCCTTGGTGTTTGTTTACCTCGCCGGGCGGAAGCCTGAACTAAAGAGCGGCGTGTACGCCTATGCCCGCGATGGGTTTGGCGACTACATGGGATTCAACTCCGCGTGGGGCTACTGGTCGGTCGGCTGGCTCGGCAACGTGAGTTACCTGGCCCTTTTCTTTAAAACGCTGAACGACCTGTTGGGCGAACAGGCACTTTCCCCGACACATTCCTTTCTTCTCGGGTCGGCTATCCTTTGGTTTTATTACTTCATCCTGATGTCGGGCGTCAAAGAAGGCGCGATCCTCAACTTTATCGTGACGGCCGCCAAACTGATTCCCATCGTGCTGCTTATCTTATTGGCCCCGGCGCTCTTTGACCGGGAACTTTTTCATGTCCCGGAGTGGCAGTGGAAGCTTGCCTCTACCGGCGTTACAACAACACCCCTGCAACAAGTGGGAAACGCGATGGCGGTCGTGCTTTGGTGCTTCGTGGGGATAGAAGCCGTCTCCGTGTTATCGGGCAGGGCCAGGAAGCAGAGAACGGTGCGCATGGCGACCATCATCTCCACGTTATTTGTTTTAGGAATATACATGCTTATCACGCTGGCAGCGATGGGGAGCGTGCCCGCGGCGGAACTCGCGGCGGCAGAGACCCCGCTCGCCCGGGTGCTTGAACGTACCATCATAGGAGCCGCGGGAGGGATAATCATCAAGCTGGGGATCATGGTCTCGGTATTGGGTGCCAGCCTGTCGTGGATCCTGCTATCGGTAGAGACCATGTACGCCGCCGCCCGCGACGGGGTGATGCCTCGTCGCCTGGCAAAGGTAAACGCGAAAGAAACGCCGGTCAACGCGCTGCTGCTCACGCAGTGCTTCACCCAAGTTTTCCTCCTCTCCATCCTATCCCCAAGCCTAAACGAGACCTACCTGGCCGCGATCACCATTGCTACCACGCTCGTGTTGATTCCTTACCTCCTCTCCTCGCTTTACGCGGTCAAGACGGCAATTCGATACAAGAAAGAGGAGAAAACATACCGTAATCTGCTTGTCGCCTTGCTCGGCACGTTCTATTCAGGCTACGTGATCTACGCGGTGGGGATTCAATACCTGTTCCTTTCGGTGCTTTTCTACGGCATTGGATCGCTCCTTTACCTCCGGGCGAAAAGGGAGAAAAAAGAACGGCCCAAACCGTGGGAGTGGACCGTCATTATCCTGTTGCTTACCGGTGCGACTTGGATTGCCGTGCTTCTCGTTACCGGGAAAATCCTCCTTTAGCAGAAGTCGTTCCGCTACCGGTCGAACGTGTACCGCAACGTGGCACCGAAGCGGATGGGATACCCGCGCTGCACAAAGGTGTTCGTTTCGCCTGTCGTCACATCGTCTTGCTCGAACAGGAACGCGTTGTACTTGGTGTTGAAGAGGTTCTCCACCCAGCATTCCAGCCCAAGTGCTCCTTTTTCAACCGAAACACTCCCGTTGACCAACCCGTAAAAAGGCTGGTAGAGCTCTTCCCCTTCCATACCCTCTTCGGGAGTTGTTTTGTTCGACTCAGTCCAGTAGATCTTCCCTACCCCCCGGTATTGTATATTCCCGGTCAGGCGGTCGATAAACGAACCATAAGGCAGGTGATGCACGTAGCTAGCTCCCAAGCTAACCGTATGTCGCGGAGCGAATGGAATACGATTGCCCGCGTACTCGTCTTCCTCTTCCTGCTCGTCGTTTTCAACAAAGCGGGCATCGGCAAATCCGTAGTCACCATACAACGATAAATTACTAATCGGTGTATATTTAAGGCTCATCTCGAACCCCTTGCTATCCGATTTCCCGGCATTATCCACGGTACGCCCTGCCATCCCCTGATCCATGAGTTTAATAATCTGAATATTGTTTACCCGCGTGTAAAAGAGCGCGTAGGTCAGCGACAATCTCTGATCAAACATCTCATACCTTCCCCCAAGCTCGTAGGTCCAACTGGTCTCGGGGTCATAGGATAATTGTTCTTCGAGCGTGGGTGCATCCGTCCCGTCAGAGGGCATTCCGGGTATTGTTATAGTAGGAGGTGTCTTCTCGTCAAGATTTCTCATGAGCGATTGCCGCAAGGCATTTTGTAATATCTTCGAAAACGCCTGTTCGTTGTAACCGCCGGTCTTGTATCCTTTCGACGCGGAAAGGTATATTTGTGAAGTGGGTGAAAACTGGTATTTTAACGCGAACTTGGGAAGTATTTTCCAAAAGTCTTTGCTATAACTATCCCCCAACAATGTATCCCCTTCAATAAACATAGAGGGTATGGGCATGTTAGGAATTTGAAAATCGATGTTCACATCTCCTCCATCGCTCTCCGTGAAGAAATCGATGCCGGTATGCTCGTAATCAAAACGAACGCCTGCCGTAGCGGATAGCCCTTCCATTCCAAAGAGATTATCGAGGGTGGATTGGTGAAATAAAGCCGCGCCACGCGATGGTTTCGTGTAGATACCCGGCAGGTCGATCCGGTCGCCCGCGTACGTAATCGTCAATGGTGCATTGGCAGTAAAACGGTCAAGCTCAGCCTGCAATACCTCCACCATTCCTTCTTTGAGCGCCACCGGAGTATCGATCTCGCGATGATCGTGAAAACCAAACGCGCCCACCACCCAACGATAGCGACCTTCTAAATCCGATTTCACGGTAATCTCCTGGCTCACGGAATGCTGCTTCTGCTTCTGGTTAATCGAGAAAATCGACTTAGGGCTGTAGTCCTGATCCATCTTCATATCGTCCTTCAAGTACTGGAAACCGGTGGTGGAGTGGATGCTGTAGCCACTTCCAGTGTAGTTCAATGACAACCCGTTGGTAAACAGGTGGCGGTCGTAGGACGACGGCTCGTTAAAGCTCGAGGCGGTAGAATCCACGTGCATGTAAGGGAACGCCCCGCCCGAGACCCAATCGTAATTACCAAACAACAATGCCTTGAACGAGGGGGAAGCTTGCCACTCCAGTTTGACCCGTGCGCCGGCGTTTTCGGAAGCATCTACTTTCTCCCCGGTATGGCTGTTCATGAAATACCCGTCGTCGCGCTTGTAATACGCGGCGGCCGAGAGGCCAAAGTTATCGCCTATCTTCCGGTAGTCGGACCCTTTAACCGAGAACTGCCCGTGGTTGCCACCGCTCACCATCAGCCGGGTGCCTTGATAGGTGAGGGGCGACAAGGTATACATGTTCACGATGCCCCCGATGGCGTTTCTTCCGTAGAGGGTTCCTTGTGCCCCGCGGAGCACCTCCACCCGTTGGATATCTTGGAACTCAAAATCGAACGCCGAGGGGTTAAAGCTGGGCACGTCGTCCACGTAGAGGCTCACGGTTTGTGACCCGAGGCGCGCGCCGATACCGCGGATATAAATGGGTGTGGACACTTTTGACCCGTACGAGGGAATAAAGAAGTTGGGGATGTACGCACTCAACTCCGGGAGCGATTCAATCCGGCTATCTTGTAACTGTTTTGGAGAAACAACGGATACCGCGGTGGGCAAGTTTTTCAACTCGTTGGTCTCCTTCACGGAGCTACTCACCACCACTTCGTTCAGGTAATACACTTTTAGCGTATCCAACGGGGTTTCGTCATTTACCGGTTTGATTTCATCCGGGAAAGCAAGCAGAGAACTGCAAATAAAGAGAGCCGCGACTAATATTTTCTTCATCGTGTATAGTATAAAGTGTGCTTCTGCATCTATACAGCGGAACGCGGGGAGATAGATCTCTCCAGGCTCCCCGTTTCGTGACCCCGTTCACAGGGCACACGTTTAGCTGTACGAGTAGCACCATTGAATAATAACTACAAAGGAAAAAGAAAACACGGCGCTCGTCAATCACCACAATTAGTGATTTTTTTCAGTAATGGGCAGACGTTCGGTGATCGTGATCGAACTCAACCCGCGATTCCTTGTTATAGCTATAGATAAAAACGACAAGCGATGAAAAAAGCCCTTCTTATAGTAGACGTACAGAATGATTTTTGTCCCGGTGGCGCGCTGGGAGTGAAAGACGGCGACAAAGTGGTGCCGGTGATTAACGGGATTATGGATCAATTTGACTTGGTGCTTGCCTCCCGGGATTGGCACCCGGAGGAATCGGTGCACTTCGAGAAATGGCCGGCACACTGCGTGGCGGGAACCCCCGGGGCCGACTTCCACCCCGACTTGGATACCGGGAAAATCGATCGGGAATTCAGGAAAGGGACGGATAACAAAGACGATGGGTATTCCGCTTTCGAGGCCACCAACGCGTCTCTTCCCGATTACCTGAAAGAGAATGAAGTAAAAGCCCTGTATGTATGTGGGCTAACGACTGATTATTGCGTGAGGGCCAGCGCTCTCGACGCGGTAAACGAAGGAATCCACACGTATGTGATTACCGACGCCATCGCCGCGGTAAACGCCCAACCGGGTGACGGCAAAAAAGCCTTGGACGAGATGTACGCGAACGGGTGCATCTTGGTAGAATCAACCGAAGTATAGCGTTTCTCGTTAGCGTTTGGTGTATCTTCGCGTATAGATGGAAAAAGATATCTCTTTACGTTCGGTCAATGTTACGCGCTATATCGTGCCCTTGCGCGAAGGAGGCTCGTTGCCCGCGCTGGCGGAGGCGGACGACGGGTTCAAGTACGTGCTGAAATTCCGCGGCGCGGGGCATGGCACCAAAATGCTGGTTTCTGAACTGTTGGGTGGTCAAATAGCCTCGGCACTGGGATTAAAAATTCCCGAGCTGGTCTTTGCTTACCTGGACGACGACTTCGGGCGCACCGAAGGGGACGAAGAGATTCAAGACCTCCTGAAAGGAAGCGAGGGGCGCAACCTTGGCTTGCATTATCTTTCGGGAGCAATCGCGTACGACCCTACCCTGCCGGTTGATCCCCTGCTGGCTTCAAAAATCGTGTGGCTGGATGCTTTTACCACCAACATCGACCGCACTTTCAACAACACCAACCTACT
>JBBACU010000084.1:0-7502 GCA_041656815.1 Proteiniphilum sp. | reverse complement strand
TAGAGGAGTACCGGAAGGAAATCCTGATGCAAAACCAACGCATCGAAGGGAATCCCTACTGTTTTATCCCCGAGCAATTGGCCATCCAGAAACTCTTTTTGGATCAGGCAAAACTGGATAGTATCGAGGTGCAGGAGTCGCAGGTAAATCGTGAACTGGAATACCAGATCAATAACTTCGTGTCGTCCATCGGATCGGTTGAACGGTTGGAAGAGTATTTCGGAAAAAACTTGGCAGCGATCAGAGAAGATATGCGGGTGCAAATACGAGAGCAGCAACTTATTCAGGGAGTCCAACAGAAGCATTTTGGCAATATACAATTAACGCCCTCCGAAATTCGCAAGTTCTATAACAGCATTCCTCAGGATAGTCTTCCCTTTATTCCGACCACGCTGGAGGTGCAGATTATCACCGCGGAACCAGAAATACCGTTATCCGAGATCGACAACGTGAAAGCGCGTTTACGCGAATATACAGAGCAGATCACAAGCGGGGAGCGGGAGTTTTCTACCTTGGCGTTGATTCACTCAGAAGACCCTTCGGCTGTGCAGGGGGGAGAGTTGGGCTTTGCACCCCGGAGTAACTACGTCCCGGAATTTGCAAGCGTGGCATTTGCCCTGAACGACCCAGGGAAAGTGTCCAATGTAGTGGAAACTGAATACGGGTTCCATATCATTCAACTTATCGAGCGAAGAGGAGAAATGGCTAATTTACGCCATATCCTCTTGAGACCGAAAGTGCCTCAGGAGTCGTTAGATACTGCTTTGGTCCGGCTTGATTCTATCCGGGCGGGGATCATCGACAAGAAAATCACCTTTGATGATGCGGCAACTTATCTTTCAGCTGATAAGGACACGCGCAATAACAAGGGAATCATGGTGAATAATACTCCCCGAAGCAATAACGCCGGTACTCCCCGCTTCGCGTTGAACGAATTGAACCAAGATATTGCCAAGATTGCCGGGGAGATGAAGACGGGAGAAGTCTCGGAACCGTTCATCATGCTCAACGATAAAGGACGGCAGGTGGCAGCCATCGTGAAGATAACCGATCGGAACGAAGGACACCGGGCAAATATCAATAACGACTACCAGATCATCAAGCAGATGGCCGAGAACGACAGGCAGCAGCAGCTGGTTGACGAATGGCTGCAAAAAAAGATCGGGCAGACCTACGTGCGGATCGACCCCGCGTGGCGTAACTGCGAGTTTCAATATAACGGTTGGTTAAGGTGAAAAAACGAGCGCCGCGATACGTACAGGAAAGCACACTTTTTTTAGGTGTGCTTTTTGCCATTATAGCTTCCGCGAAAGCGCAACAACCTCCCACAACCGGGAGCGTGCCGGGGGAGGGAGCCACCCGCATCGTGGAAATGAAACAGGCCGACCTGTGGAGCAAACGGGATGGGTTTGACGCCGAGATACTGACGGGAGACGTGGTGTTCTTTCACGAGGGTGCCTACATGTATTGCGACAGCGCTTACTTGTACCAGCACACGAATTCGTTTGAAGCGTTCAGCAACGTGATGATGGAACAGGGTGATACGATCTTCGTGTATGGCGACTACTTGCACTATGATGGAAATACCCGCTTAGCACGCCTGCGTGAGAATATCCGGATGGAGGACCAAACGATGACGCTCTTTACCGACAGCCTCGATTACGACCGGGCGGTAAACCTGGGCTACTATTTTGATGGAGGAATGATCGTGGACGACGAGAACGAACTCACTTCTTACTGGGGGCAGTACGCGCCGGACACCAAGCAGGCCCTTTTTAGCGACAGCGTGAGGCTGGTGAACGAAGATTACACCATCTATGCCGATACGCTCAAGTATAATACCGAGTCAAAGATCGCCGATATCCTGGGTCCGTCGCGGATCGTGTCGGATAGTGGCTATATCCACACCAGCCGGGGGTGGTACAATACCGTCACCGAAGATTCCCGCCTTCTGGATCGCTCGGAGGTCTATAGCAACGACGGCACCAAGATCCTGATCGGGGATACCATCTACTACAACCGTACAACCGGCGAAGGAGAGGTGTTTGGCGATATGTTCCTCGAAGACAAGGAGCGAAAAGCCATTATCCGGGGCAATTACGGTTTTTATAACGAGAAAACGGAGTATGGCCTCGCGACCGACTCCGCGTTCGTGATAGATTACTCCCAGCAAGATAGCCTCTACCTGCATGGCGACACCCTCGTGATGAGCACCGACTCAACCTTTCGAGATATTAAAGCATATTACGGGGTGCGCTTTTACCGTTCGGATCTTCAAGGGGTAAGCGATTCGATCCATTACTCTTCTCGTGACTCGATGATTTACATGCGAGGCAACCCCGTGCTGTGGAACGAAGGAAACCAGATCTTGGGCAACGAGATCGACATCTACCTGAATGACTCGACCATCGACAAGGCGCTCGTGCGAGATTACGCGTTGGCTATACAAGACCGGAAAGAAGATAAACAGTTCAACCAATTGACAGGGAGGGATATGACCGTCTTCTTTCGAGGCGGGGAACTGCACCACTTGCTGGTGGAGGGGAATGCCGAATCGCTCTATTACCTCGTGGAGCAAGACAGTACGATCATCGGGTTGAATCGGACAGAAAGCCCCTACCTCTCCATGGATTTCGAGAATGAGCAGCTCACGAAACTGAAAATTTGGCCAACGGCCACGGGAACAACCACGCCCCTGTCATTGCTAAAGCCGGACGAGGCCCGGCTGGAAGGGTTCGTTTGGCTGGATTACCTGCGCCCGTTGGGACCGACCGATATATTCCGCGAGAACCAACGGCGCAGTTCAGAGATCACCGAGCCTCAACGACGTTTCCAGCGAGAAGATGTTACCCTGTAGCGTGAAATAATTTTGTTTACCGAAGATTGAGTGAAATCGTTTAATTGACGCTATATTTGTAATAGGCTAATTTTGATAATGAACATTTTCGTCAGGCGATGAACAGAAGTTTACTGAATTGTGTCGTCGCGTGAATCGAAAATCGAGGGGCGAAGGCGACTCAAAATATCTAATTCTAGTAATGAAACTATTATGGGTGTATTTTTTTTCTATAAGAACAGGAAACCGAGGAAATTCAATTATACTCCGATACTTTACGACCCCGAGGAGGAGGCACGGAAAGAGCGATTAGAAAAACGGATCGGAGAGATAAAGCGAGAAATGGGTGTTTTGCCGGTGGAAGAAGAGGCAAAGCGCGAGTTTAAGCCGGAATTCGTATCCCAAACCCGCCATTTAAAGAAGCGCAAGGCACGGCAAGAGGCGGGACAAAATCCCTTCTACACGAAAAACTGGCTGCTCATCGCTATCGTGGGCGTGCTGATTGCTATTTTCGTTTTCTGGATATTGAGTTAGGTAACGGTTTTGTGTATGTCGGATATTATTCATCTTTTGCCGGACTCCATCGCGAACCAGATCGCCGCGGGGGAAGTGATTCAGCGGCCTGCTTCGGTGGTGAAGGAGTTAGTGGAGAATGCCCTTGATGCCGGCGCCTCGCGCGTCACGATT
This sequence comes from Proteiniphilum sp., assembly GCA_041656815.1. Lineage (GTDB taxonomy): Bacteria > Bacteroidota > Bacteroidia > Bacteroidales > Dysgonomonadaceae > Proteiniphilum. The sequence continues at coordinate 3,979 of JBBACU010000084.1, read as the reverse complement.
AGCATCAAGGGAGCGGGGCGTACGCTGATACAGGTGATCGACGATGGAAAAGGAATGTCGGCTACCGATGCCCGCATGGCATTCGAACGCCACGCGACTTCAAAGATACGCCAGGCGGACGACCTGTTTGCCCTTACTACCATGGGGTTCCGGGGGGAGGCACTTCCCTCTATCGCTGCGATTGCTCACGTGGAGGTGAAAAGCCGGAGGGCCGAGGACGAGGTGGGAACCTTGCTGATGATCTCCGGTTCAGTGGTGGAGAAACAAGAGGTGATTGCCTGCGGGGAGGGCACCTCCATATCCGTAAAGAATATTTTTTATAACGTGCCTGCCCGTCGGAAATTTTTAAAATCCAACGAGACGGAACGTCGCAATATTTTCACCGAGATCGAACGGTTGGCGCTGGTACATCCCGACATCGAGTTTACCCTGATCGAGAATGACGTGGAGACGCTTCATCTCCCAAAAGCGGGTCTCCGGCAACGTATCGTGCAACTGGAAGGGAAAAATATCAATCAGCAATTGATAGAGATCGAAGAAGTGACCACCTTGGGCAAGGTCCACGGTTACGTGTCGCGTCCCGAGTTTGCCAAAAAGGGGAGGGTTAGCCAGTTTTTCTTCGTGAATAACCGCTATATTCGTCATCCTTACTTTCATAAAGCTGTGCTCGTGGCATTCGAAAACCTGATCGCGGCAAACGAGAGGCCGAGCTATTTTATTTATTTTGAGGTGGAGCCCGGCTCGATTGATGTGAATATCCATCCCACGAAGACGGAGGTCAAGTTCGAGAACGAACAGGCGCTTTGGCAGATACTGATGGTGACGGTGAAAGAATCCCTCGGGAAATTCAACGCGGTGCCCAGCATCGATTTTGATACCGATGACGCGCCCGATATTCCCATATTCGATCCCTCGCGTCCCACTTCCATGCCTAAGGTAAGCGTGAACCCCGATTACAACCCGTTCCGCGACGCCTCTTCCGGAAACCGGCCGCTCACACCCCCCGCTATGGGATGGGAACAACTTTACAAAGGGTTCGAAAGCGAGAAGATGGAAAGCGTGACCGCCCCAGACACTGAAGGAACTTCCTCGATTTTTAGAAAAGAGGAAACAGGCCAAAACAGGCCGGAGACGGAACTCTTTCCCGAGCACTACCAGTTCAAACAAAAGTACATCCTCACCTCCGTCAAGTCGGGGCTAATGATTATTGATCAGCACAAGGCGCACGTGCGGATTCTCTTTGATAAATATTTGGAGCAGATTCGAAACAGGAAAGGTGTCTCCCAACGGGTATTGTTTCCCGAGGTGTTGGAATTGTCCGCGTCCGAGGCTGCTGCTCTGCCGTCTGTTTACGACGATATGGAAGCGCTGGGTTTCGAACTAAGCGAACTGGGAGACCGGAGTTTCGCTATCCAAGGAGTTCCCTCCGAGATTGAAAACAGCAACCCCTCGGAGCTTATCCGGGGAATGATACACCGAAGCATGGAAACCGGAAGCGACGCGAAAACCGAGATACAAGAATCCATCGCCCTTTCGCTGGCCGCGATGACCGCGATCCCTCATGGAAAGGTGCTCACCTCGGAAGAGATGCTGTTGGTGGTGAGCGAGCTATTTACCAGCAAAACGCCCACGTACACGCCCGACGGACAGGTGATCGTTAGCGTGATAACCGATAAAGAGATAGAGAAAAAGATGAGTTAATGTGCTAATGTGCCAATGCGCCAATGTGCTAATGTGCCAATGTTTTGATGCAGAGGATTCTATATTCAAGAAGCAAGGTTGGAGTGAAAATAGCGCTCTTGTTAATTTTATTCCTGCCGTTATCCTTCTGCGCGGAGGAAGCCCTGCGCGCAACCGTCCCTTTTGCTCCCGTGAGCTTTCTGGTCGATTTAAACGGGTTAGACCACTCGTTGAATAGCCCATTATCGTACAAGATGTATACCGAACAGGACCGGCGATCCGACGAGGATCGTTTTGGTTTTAGCGGGCTTCTTGTTGTTTCTGCCAACACCACGGAAACGGTTCTTTACGCGTACGACCTTTGCTGCCCGCACGAGAAAAGAAGGGATATTAAAGTGGTTCCCGGTGATAATGGCACTGCCGCGTGTCCTGCCTGTGGAAGTACGTTTGTAACGATGTACGGTTTCGGCACCGTGGAGGCCGGACCCGCTTCCGAGCCTCTGCAGAAATACCGGGTTGCCCCTTTTCCGTCTCGGGCTGGCGCTTATCGGGTCATGAATTGACGGGAGGCTGTTTGTGACATAATGTTAGTTTATTAACCTATTTTAGTGCTTCGAGAAACTATTTTCGTGTTTTTTCTTCTTTTTTCAGGCTTTTAGTCTAAACAATATCGTTTTTTCGTGGTTTATAGTATTTACTTTTCATGACGGGTGCAATCGTCATGTCTAATGGAGCGTGCGGTGGTTATTTCAGGCGATTCGTGATTACTGGTAGAGGTCGCCGGGCGTGCTGCTTTTTGTAAAGATTGTTTTGCGCTTTTTTTAAATTTATCTCCTTAACTCGTTCTGGATGAGGAAAGTTTATGTTTTTTCTTTTTTGCTGGTTATTGGCCTGGTATTATCACAGATTGTCCCGCATCTTTTTGGGACCTACTTTGATTCGTTTAAAACCGTAGCCGATGCCTTGTTATATATATCGCTCGCGTTTATCATGATTAACGTGGGGCGGGAGTTTGAGATTAACAAAAAACACTGGCGATCTTACTCGAAGGACTATTTAGTTGCCATGGGTGCCGCGGCTTTTCCGTGGATCTTGGTGGCGCTCTATTATTTGTTTGCAGTGGCTCCTCCCGAAATGCAGCTTTGGAAAAGTGGAGATGCGTGGAAAGAAACCTTTTTACTTAGTCGTTACGCGGCTCCCACCTCCGCGGGCATATTATTCACGATGCTTGCTGCTGCCGGTTTACGACACACGTGGGTGTACAAGAAAGTACAGGTATTGGCTATATTCGACGACTTGGATACTATTATATTAATGATTCCATTGCAGATTTTGATGATTGGCATGCGCTGGCAGATGTTTGTTATCCTTGTCGTGGCCATTGTGCTGATTTGGCTCGGCTGGAAAAAAATGAATAGCTACAACCTCCGTCAGGATTGGAGAGGGATACTTTTTTACTCCATTATTCTTTTTGTCCTGATTGAGGCTTTGTACCGGGTATCGATCTATTTTTTCGGGGGAGAAGGAAGCATTCACATTGAGATTCTTTTGCCCGCGTTTATTTTGGGGATGATCATGAGGGAGGAGCACAGCCCGGTACCCCGACCGAACGATGAGCGGGTGGCCAATGGTATCTCCTATTTTTTCATGCTGCTTGTCGGCTTGAGTATGCCGCTATTCCTTGGGGTGGACTTTGCGGCGGTGGCAGAGCAATCCAACTCGATTATCTCGCGCGTACCCATGCTTCCTTGGGGCGTTATAGCTATCCACGTCTTCATGGTTACGTTGGTTTCGAACATTGGGAAGCTTTTCCCGCTGTTTTTCTACCGGGACCGAAAGATGGGGGAGCGTCTTGCGGTTTCCGTGGGGATGTTTACCCGTGGCGAGGTGGGGGCCGGCGTGCTCTTCATTGCTATTGGATATAATTTGGGAGGGGTATTGTTGGTTGTTTCCGTGTTGGCCATGTGTTTGAACTTGTTGCTCACCGGATTCTTTATTAGCTACGTGAAACGAGTGACACGTGCTACTTCCGAGGAACTGGTTCAAGCTCCGGCATAGACTTTCTCACTTATGCTGAAAGCTTGCTCACGGTTCGGTTCTTCCGATTTTCTCGGTGTATGAGTCTGATTTGGCGTGTCGGGGGTTCTACTAGTGAAAAAAATCAAGAAATCCTTTGAAAAGCCGAGAAACATCTTTACATTTGCAGTCGCGAAAATAAAATGGCTGCATTACGAGAGGATGCGGCGCGGAAGTAGCTCAGTTGGTAGAGCACGACCTTGCCCCAAAAGGCCATGGGCAC
>JBBACU010000083.1:0-7530 GCA_041656815.1 Proteiniphilum sp. | reverse complement strand
ATTTACTTGCAAACCAGCGACCATTTCCACTACATGTCCACCAAGCACTTCGGAAGCGGCGAAAGCAAGTTCAGCCCCTACATGTCGCCCTACGACGCGTTCAACAATTACATGAACGTGTTGAGCGACTTTATCGGGAGAGTGAAAGCACAATATCCCGACACGGTGGATAACGAAGAGCTGAACGCGTTGCTCACTACCATCCATAACCAAGAGATGGAGATCAAACGGTTACAAACGGAGCTGAAGACGGTGATCGGGAGCAACGAAGAGTTGCTTATTTCGCGTAACTCACCGCGCGTGTCTCGCGAATGACCGTGATCTTCACCTGGCCGGGATAGGTCATCTCGGTCTGGATCTTGCGGGCGATCTCCGAAGAGAGCTTTTCGGTATCCTGGTCGTCGATCTTGTCGGCACCAACAATCACGCGCAATTCACGCCCTGCCTGGATGGCATACGTCTTCAGCACGCCGGGATACGAGAGCGCCAACTGCTCCAAGTCGTTCAACCGCTTGATGTACGCTTCCACGATCTCGCGCCGCGCGCCGGGACGCGCGCCGGAGATGGCGTCGCATACCTGCACGATGGGTGCCAGGAGGGTGGTCATCTCCACCTCGTCGTGGTGGGCACCGATGGCATTGCAGATATCCGGTTTCTCCTTGTACTTTTCCGCGAGCTTCATGCCCAGCACTGCGTGCGGCAACTCCGGCTCGTCGTCGGGCACCTTCCCGATATCGTGCAGCAGTCCCGCGCGTTTCGCTTTCTTGGGGTTCAGCCCCAGTTCCGATGCCATGATGGCACACAGGTTGGCCGTCTCGCGCGAGTGTTGCAACAGGTTCTGCCCGTAGGAGGAACGATACTTCATCTTTCCCACCATGCGGATCAGTTCGGGGTGCAAGCCATGAATCCCGAGGTCGATCACCGTCCGTTTCCCGGTCTCCACGATCTCCTCCTCGATCTGTTTCTTCACCTTCGACACCACCTCCTCGATACGTGCCGGATGAATGCGCCCGTCCGCCACCAGCTGGTGAAGCGAGAGGCGGGCAATCTCGCGCCGCACCGGGTCGAAGCCCGACAACACGATCGCCTCGGGGGTATCGTCTACCACGATCTCCACTCCGGTAGCTGCTTCCAACGCGCGTATATTGCGTCCTTCGCGTCCAATGATCCGCCCTTTCACCTCGTCGGAGTCAATATGAAACACGGTCACCGAGTTCTCGATCGACGTCTCCGTCGCTACCCGCTGGATCGACTGGATGACGATCCGCTTTGCCTCCTTGTTGGCAGATAGGCGGGCCTCCTCCATGATGTCGTTGATATACGACTGCGCGTCGGTCTGGGCCTCCTCCTTCAGTGACTCCACGAGGCGTTCCTTGGCCTCGTCGGCCGATAACCCCGAGATGGTCTCCAATCTTTCCACCGATTGGCGGTGGATGCGCTCCAGCTCCGCCCCTTTCTTATCCAAGAACTCCTGCTGGCTCGAGAGGCTGTTTCTCATCTCGTCTACCTCGCTATTTTTCTTGTTCAGTTCCTCCTGCCGCTGGTTGAGCGTCATCTCCCGCTGTTTGAGCCTGTTTTCGATATTCTGGATCTTCGCGGTACGCGCGTTCGCCTGTTTTTCGGCTTCCGTCTTCATGGCGAGGGACTCCTCCTTCGCCTCCAGTAAAATCTTCTTCTTTATTACTTCCGCGTCCTTCTCCGCGTCGCTCATGATATTGCGAGCGCGGGAATTGGCCATCTTACCGGTTACGTACCAAGCAACAACCGCGCCGATAAGCAAACCGATAATCCCTATAACTATTTCCATATTGCATATTATTAAATTGATTTATATTCTCTTCCCCGGCCAAAACATGCCTCGGGAAGAAGTTTAGTCGCTATTTCTCAAAAAAAATCGCACCCGGTCATACACATCGCGTCAGATGCATACAAAAGGTGCGTTCAGTTGCTAATCCTCCCGTTCACGACGGGTGTTATCTTTTCAGATACTCATCCAATTCGCCAATCAACGAATCGATTTTATCTTCAAAGGGTTTCGTGTTATTCTTATCTCCCAGAGTAAAATTCTCTGCCAATGCCTGAATAGCCGTCATGGCCAAAAAGTCTTGTGTCGTCATGGAGGAGCTGGCCCCCCCGTAAGCAACCCGGTATTGGTTGATTTTTATATTTATTCTCTTTGCCGCTTCCCGAAAAGCCTGTTCTTCAGATCGATTGATCTTCAGGGGGTATTTTCGGCCCGCGATCTCTAACGTCAATAAAAATTTTTCGTCGCCCATCACATAAATTTTTAAACCTTCACGTTAATAAATTTATGCATTTATCTACTTCCCGCACCAACTTCGACAGTTTGGCTTTTGCGATATCCACATCGACCGTCGCGGCCGTGATGGTTCTCGCGGTCTTTAAACCGTCGTACTTTGTCTTCAACTGCTGCAGGTCGCGCACTGCCTGGTCTACTTGCTTCTGCCTCGATTGAATCTCCGAGGCCAAGCGGCTATTCTCCTCCTTCAGCGAATCGCATAGAAACAGTACTTGCTTTATCCGCACTTCCAAATCGACAAGCAGTTTATCATGTTCCTCAGCCATATGAAAACAAATATTCACGCAAATATAGGGATTGAAACAGACTTACACAAATTAAATTCCCGTTATTTCAAGTGCGTAACCCTTTTTTCCACGAGCGGGCTTTTTCCCATTGCATTTTTTCGCGTATGTTTGCCGGATAATGAAACAAAGAGATATCACATTAAGCGACGAAATAGCAGCGGCGTGCCCCGTTTTGCACGTGGCCGCCGTCACATGTGAAGTGACCAATACTCCTTTCCATGCCGGGCTATGGGAAGAGATCGACGCGTTCACCGCCCGGTTTTCCTCCGGCACCAAAATGGAAGATATCAAGAAGCGGCCCGCCATTCATGCCACCCGGGAGGTATACAAGAAGCTGGGAAAAGACCCCAACCGGTACCGTCCGGCCGGGGAAGCGTTGTGCCGACGCGTCTTGAAAGGGCAACCCCTCTACCGGATCGACACCCTGGTGGACCTGATCAATCTGGTATCCCTCAAAACCGGCTACTCCATCGGAGGCTTCGATGACGATAAAATAGAAGGAGGCCTTATCCTTGGCGTGGGAAAGGCCGGCGAACGGTTCGAGGCCATTGGCCGGGGGCTCCTCAACATTGAAGGATTGCCCGTGTACCGGGATGATATGGGTGGTATCGGCACGCCCACCAGCGACGAAGAACGCACGAAGATCACGGCAAACACCACCCGCTTGTTGATGCTTGTCAACGGCTATTCGGGAAAAGAGGGACTGGAGGAAGCCGCGGATTACGCGACACGACTGCTGCAAAAATACGCGAACGCGAAAAACACACAGGTTCGAATAATGGACGGCTTGGCTGCCCCGGCCAAAATACAGCAATAAGGCTCTTACGCCATCGCCCTCACAGTCAGTTGAACAACTTCTGTGAAATCACGTTATATTTTTAGTGAGCCCTCGCCTCACAGAGGCGGGATTTCCGCGACCAAAACTATATTGAATGAACAGATTTAGAACGATTTTTTCCTCTTTTCTAATCGCCTTGGTACTTTTTATCGCCGGCTGTGCCCCCGGAGACTCCAATGAAAGCAGTGAATCCCATGAACCCGCTACCGGAGAGGATTCCGTGCTTGTTGAACAGGAAGAGAGAAAGGAACTGACCGGGGAGGATATCCGGTTGGAGAAAAACTTCCGGTACGAGGAGTACCTGCTCGACGACGAGTACCCGTATCAAGACACGGTTCGCCGCTTCCAGTGGGAGAAGATACGAGAACAGATCGCGGTGATCGAGAACGCGGTGGCCGACGGAGGCAACTGGGGCGTGTTGAGCAATTACCGGAACATGAATAAAGAGGCGCCCACCGTGAACGATTTTGTGCGGAACGATTACGGGCGGGTTTCGGATCAACACGGGGTGGAGCGTTACCAATCGGCCCCCCTCTATACCGCCGATGGCGACACGCTGCTCACCCGGTACGGACGAGACGGGTGGATCGTGAAACTACCGGAGAGCGACACCGTGGATATGGTGCGGGTGCAAGGGGTATCGTTCGAGGGTGAATACCTGGTTCCGAACCGTTACGTGATCTCGTGGCGAGACAGCGTGAAGTTCGACAAGGTGATCGCGGTAGACGTGACCAACCAGAATATCGCCACGCTGGAAAAATCGGGCGACGAGTGGCACGTGTTAAGCATGAACCCGGCGACCACCGGTGTTCACAGGCCGCCGTACGCGCACGAGACACCCGTCGGGGTCTTCGCGATGCAAGAGCAAAAAGAGAAAATGTATTACACGCGGGACGGCACCAGCGAAATAGCAGGATTCGCCCCCTACGCGTCGCGGTTTACCAATGGCGGGTACGTGCACGGCGTCCCCACCCAGTATCCCAATAAAAGCATCATTGAATATAGCCAAACGTTGGGCACCATTCCCCGTTCTCACATGTGCGTGAGAAACGCTTCGTCGCATTCCAAGTTCGTGTACGACTGGGCCAACGTGCGAGAAACCGTCGTTATTGTGATTGATTAACAATAGATTAACACTTCATGCAAAAAAAGACCGTTATATTCGCGTACTATTCGAGTTAAGCCAATTTGTCCAGTAAGCGGGAAGCCGTTCACGACGGCTTGAAATTCTTCATCGCGGCCATTGTTTTCTCCATGAACCGTGCCAAGTTTACAGGTTATACCCGGGCAAGTGGCCTGTTTTATTTAAAGTCTCAAAGTACACGATATGCGGAAATTCCTCTTTTTTTGTTCGATCTTTATTATTTTATCGAGTCTTTCCATTCCATTGGGAGGAGGCACCGACCCAGCAAACGAGGCCGACGTTGCCGACTTGGCGGGAAACATCTTTTTCACGGATGAGCCGCGGGTTCTGTACGACCAAATGGAATTGGGCGGGTTGATTCGCTATGACGCGTTCAAAGCAGCCTACACGGGCTATAAAAAGCTAAACAAAAACAATAATCCCATACTCACGGTGATCGATTTCAACCTGCCTTCCACCGAGAAACGGATGTACGTGCTGGATCTGGCGGCCAAGGAAGTTCTCTTTGTTTCGCACGTGGCACACGGGCGAAATAGCGGCGAAAATTACGCTACTTCGTTCTCCAACCGTCACGGCTCCTATCAAAGTTCGCTAGGTTTCTACCGGACGGACGGCACGTATAACGGGGGGAACGGCTATTCGTTGATATTGGACGGGTTGGAAAAAGGGATCAACGACAACGCCCGGCCGCGAGCGGTGGTTATTCACGGCGCGGATTACTGCAACGAGAACATCATACGGTCTGCCGGCCGGCTCGGCCGAAGCTTCGGTTGCCCCGCTCTCCCCCGGGAACTGAACAAGCCCATCATTGACGCCATCAAGGGAGGGTCGATCCTCTTTATTTACGCCGACCAGCCGGAATACCTTGCCCACAGCGAAGTGCTGCAAGAGAACTCCTCGACCGGGTTAGTTAAAGGGAACCACCGCGCTTGAGAACTACCGGGCAGCCGCTCACTTTTTCGGGGAATCGGCAATAATTTACCGGTGGGAGTGCCGACTGTTTATTATCTTTTTTTCAATACAATCCGAAATAGGGTTCCTTTCCCGGGTTCGGATCGCTTCACGAAAATTTTCCCGCCGTGGTTCTCTTCCACGATCCGTTTCACGAGCGAAAGACCAAGACCCCATCCCCTCTCCTTGGTGGTGTAACCGGGTGAGAAGATAGTCCTGAACTTGGATTTCGGCATCCCCTTCCCGGTATCGGCTATATCCACGAACACGTGCTTTCCTTTTTCCGAAACGACAAATGACATGCTCCCCTCTCCCTGCATGGCATCTACCCCGTTCTTCACGAGATTTTCAATCACCCAGCCAAAGAGCGGCTCGTTCAGGTTCACTGCCACGGGTCGTTCGGGGAGATCCACCGTGAACTCCACCCCCCGGGAGACCCGTTTCTCCATGTATGCCAGCGAACGTTGGATCGCCTCGCGTAGGTCGACGGGGTCCGTACCGGAGGCGGAACCTATCTTCGAAAAACGTTCCGCGATCATTTGCAACCGCTCGATATCCTTATCAATCTCCGCCAGCAACAACGGGTCCACTTCCTTGAGTTTCAAATATTCCAGCCATGCCATAAGCGATGAAATAGGTGTCCCTAACTGGTGCGCGGTCTCTTTCGACAGCCCCACCCATACCCGGTTCTGCTCCGCACGTCGGGAACGGTTCAGTGCGAGGAACGCAAGGGCGATAAAGAGGGAAATCACCAGCAACTGGAGGTAGGGATACCCTTGAAGTTGCCGGAGAAGTCGGGAATCGTCGTAATAGAGCAACTGGTTCATCTCGGGCAACGCGATGGGCTCATGTTTTCGCTCGAATACGCGCATTTTCTTCTCCAGAAAGGCCTCCCTGTCTTTTTTCGGGATAACAAGATTATGCCCCATCATCTCCCCGGTAGCCTCGTCGTACAAGATCACGGGAATGGTTCGGTTCCCTTCCAACACCCGCAACACCAGCGACATATCCATTTCATCGCCGTTCGAGATCGACTCGGATGCCAACGTTTCGGTAGCCAATGCCCATACTTCCATTTTTTCACGCTCCTCTTCTGCCAGTTCTTTTACCAAACGATCCGAGAAGAATAGCGACAACAACCCGACCAGAATGGCCAAGATGATGAAGAGGCACGTGAGGGATTGTCGGGAAACGGGAGGCATGTGAAATGAAAAATGAAGAATGAAGAATTAAGTATCAGTAGAGAATATTCGAGGCACGTTCTCCGGCAGGTAACCGCTACGTATCCGCCATTCGCTGGGGTAAAGGTTGTTTGCCCGGCTCCCGAGGTTCTTCACGAAACCGATGGGTTCGTTCTCGTACGTGAGCAAGATGACCCCCTTGGGAACAGCCGGGGGAAGAACGAGGGCCTCTTTTCGGAGGTAGGCGATAGCTTGGTCATACGTCACCGGGAAATTGTAGAACGCGTCGCGGTTCAGTTCATCGCTCATCGCCAACGCGTGGGAGGGAATGAAGTCCTTTCCTTTCACCCCGCCCACTTCGATGCCCATGTTCATGCTATTTAACCGGCCCTCTAAAACCAGCATGGCATCGACATGAAGAGCAGGCAGGGCAATGATTTTGACACCTCTCTCCACGAAGCGAAAGGCATCCGGACGGCGAAGGTAATGCCCGTGGGCCGAGGGATCGCGCAGGAGCGGGGTAGCCTTTTTCCCGGCATTCTTCCGGGCGGGAACGGTTACCGGGGCCGACGGCACATCCCTCTCTTCCGGTTTCCTCAATATAAAGAGGGATAATCCTTCTCCCTTAACCCGGTGGGGGAAAAATCGATACCCTTGCACACCTTCGCCGAACGGCGGTGAAGTGCCCCAATCGGGATCGGTCCTCACCACCACAAAGCCGGCCCCGTTAGAGCGGGCAAACGAGAGCATTACTTCTTCATTCTCGGTAATATTATAGGTGCACGTGCTGTAAATCAACCACCCTCCCG
>JBBACU010000082.1:0-7549 GCA_041656815.1 Proteiniphilum sp. | reverse complement strand
GGATATCGTTCACGAACGAGGTGACGATTTTACCGAAGGCAGCACCAATCACGATACCCACGGCCATGTCTACCACGTTGCCGCGCATCAAAAATTCTTTTAGTTCTGATCTAAATGACATAGTTAATTGATTAATTAATGGTTCATTACATTAGACTATTCTTCGCCGTGGCATCACTCGAACAAGTTCGGCGCTGCTCATCCGGCTTATCGAAATAGTTTATACCAAGAGTGCAAAGAAAAGGAAATAAATGTAAATCGCAATAGGCACGACAAGAAATTTCTTCTCGCGAGGCGTTGGGGCGAGAACAGGTGTCTTTTACCGAACGGTCAAGTTTCGGAACTGAATCTCTTTCCCCTCGCTCTGGAGGCCGATATGCCCTTCTTTCACCCGATTCGTCGCACTGTTTTGCAACACGTCGTTGATATAGGCCGTGATAATTCCCTTTTTCACCGTGACGCGCACCTTGTTCCATTCGCCGGCGGGCTTTTCACTGGACGGCTGCTGTTTACTGATAACCGGAAACGCGGGGCGCTCGGTAGCTCCTTCCGGTAGCGTGTACTCGTTGAGGTCTGAGCCCCCTAGTAGCACGAAATCCCCTGCCCGTCCGGCAGCTAACTGGCACTCGATCCCGTTAGGGAATGGATTCAACGGCTCCTCGATCAGCACGAAGACACCACTATTGCTCTCTTCGCCGGCCCATCGGTATTCCAACTCCAAGGTATAATCGCGGTACTTCTTTTTGGTGTACATGTATCCCAAGGGTTCACCCATTACGCGGATGATGCCATTCTCGGCCCTATACACCTCCTCCGCGGGCAGGGCGTCGTCCTCTACCACGAAGTTCCAGTTTGAGAGGTCTTTCCCGTTAAAAATGGCTTCGGCTGGTGGGGCGCCACATCCCGCCAAATGGAATATGAACAGGACAAGGGCGGCGTGTAAAATTGTTTCTTTCATCGTGAAGGATTGTTTAATTTGTTTGCTTTTTCACAAAATTACAATTTTCGTGCCGAATTAAAAAATGAATCCCCACGAAATTTACCGAGGACGGGGCAGATAGCGAGGGGGCGGACCTTGAAGCTTAAAAAATGAATCCCCTTGAAATTTACCCCGGCACGAGTCTTTAGAGCGGAAAGAAGCCGACGGCTCAAGCAGCGAGGGATTACTCCTAATTGAACTTTCGTAGGTGATTTTACAGCTAAATATAAGACCTATAACTATTTCGTGGGCACCCGTCCGATGCAATAGGCGTGATCTGATAAGCTGTTTGAACTTTTCCGTTAAGCCAACTGAGCAGAGCCAAACTTGTTTGAGCTATGCCATGGCGAGGAAAAGTCTAACTTTAGTGAATCGGCAACGGGTCACAAAATAGAGGAAGTCGAGATATTTAGCTGCAAATACGGCACAAGCGAAACTTGAGCTCCTAAAAAAGCGAAAAAGATTGTGAGATAGGGCGGAAATCCATACATTTGCCTTCTTTCCGGTAGCAAGCTGCATGATAGGTATCAATGATGGGTAAAGCACGTTTTCTTTGGGTCGATGATGAAGTGGACCTTCTCAAACCGTATGTTCTTTTTCTTGAAGAAAAGGGGTACATCACGGAGTGTGCCGGAAACGGGCACGATGCCCTTGAGATGTGCCGGTCAGGGGTATATGACATCATCTTCCTGGATGAACACATGCCGGGGTTGTCGGGCCTCGAGACGCTTGGCCGTTTGCACCGGCTTGCTCCCCACGTGCCGGTGGTGATGGTCACCAAGAGTGAAGACGAGGGAATCATGAACCAAGCGATCGGTAAGAAAATCGCCGATTACCTGATTAAACCCGTGAGCCCCCACCAAGTATTGTCGTCTATCAAGAAACTGTTGGAGAAAAAAGAGCTGGTTGCCGACAGCGTGATTACGCGGTACCGTGAAGTCATGGAGCGGCTAAACCGCGATATAAACGATGCCTACACCGCGAGCGACTGGGTGTCGGCCTACCGTGAACTGGTATACTGGGAGCTGGAGCTGGAGGGCACTCCACTTCCCCTGCAAGAGATGTTAATCGCGCAAAAGGAGGAAGCCAATAGAGGCTTCGCGCGGTTTATCCAGAAAAATTACGAACCATGGTTGAAGAGTGCTCCCGGACGCCCGGTGATGAGTCCTGACCTGTTCGAGGCACACCTCTTCCCGTTGCTCGATAAAGGGGAAAAGCTTTTTTTTATCTTGGTCGATAACCTTCGTTTCGACCAGTGGAGAGCACTGCGTGACGCGGTGAGTGAACACTTTTCCTACGAAGAGGAACTCTATTTCAGCATCCTGCCCACGGCAACCCCCTACGCGCGGAATAGCCTCTTCTCGGGATTGATGCCAAACACGCTATCGGAACGATACCCGGGATGGTGGGTGGACGAGTCGGAGGAGGAGGGCAAAAATCAAATGGAGGAAGAGCTCGTGGCATCGCATTTGAAACGCGCGGGACGAGAGGAAACATTCTCGTACCACAAGGTGAATACCAACCGGGAAGGCGAGCGGCTGTTAGAGAGGTTCTCAGAGCTGGAAAATAACGACCTCAACGTACTGGTATTTAATTTTATGGATATGCTCTCCCATGCGCGGACCGAATCAAAGATGCTGCAAGAGCTCGTGACAGACGAGGCGGCATACCGCTCGCTCACCCGCTCGTGGTTTCTTCGGTCTCCCCTCGAACAGCTGCTCAAAACAATCGCGGGGCGTGGTTATCGAGCGGTGATCACCACCGACCACGGTGCCATCCGGGTGAAGCAAGGAGTAAAGGTGATTGGCGACAAGGAAACCAATAGCAACCCTCGTTACAAGCTGGGAAGGAGCCTCGCGTATGACCCCAAGCGGGTGCACGCGATCCTTCGACCCGAGAACGCGGGCCTCCCGGCTCCCAACGTGAGTACCTGCTATATCTTCGCCAGGAATCGCGATTTTTTGGCATATCCCAACCGGTTCAACCAGTACGCGGCGTATTACGAGAATAGTTTTCAACACGGGGGCATCTCGCTCGAGGAGATGGTTATCCCCTTTGTGTCGTTAACCCCTAAAATAGGTCATTGAACGTGTAAATTCATAAGTAATCAATTAATTTGCTTGACTAAGATGTGAAACGAGCATGTAAATCGTTAAACGCAAGAAAATGATTAAAGCGAGTTCACTAACGTTAGATATTCGCTCGCTGTGGCATAGTTCAGTAAACTTGACTTGCTCATTTAGCTTAACGCGAATATTCCATACACCGACAAGAAGAAATAAACTAATCGTATGAAACGAGCATTAAAATCATTAAACGCAAGAAAATGATTAAAGCGAGTTCATCATAATTAGATATTCGCTCGCTATGGCATAGTCCAAGCAAGCTTGACTCTGCTCATATAGCTTAACGCGAATATTCCATACACCATAGTGTAAAAAATGAATTAATCGTATGAAGATAATGATCAACGATGTCTCGGAACTTGGCCGGGCAGCACGACAGTTTAAAGAGGCGATGGGGGATGACAAGGTCTTCGCTTTCTACGGGAGCATGGGAGCGGGAAAAACCACCTTCATCAAGGCTGTCTGCGAGGAGCTGGGAGTGACGGAAACGGTAGCCAGCCCCACCTTCGCCATCGTCAACGAGTACCGTGACGGGAGCGGGCGTTCCATTTATCATTTCGACTTCTACCGGATTAACAAGCTGGAAGAGGTGTTCGACTTCGGGTACGAAGACTACTTCTATAGCGGCAACGTCTGCTTTATCGAGTGGCCGGAACTGGTGGAACCCATATTGCCTGAAGGGAGCGTACGGATTGCCATTCGAATAGGGGATGGCGGTACCCGGGTCCTTGAAACAATGAGCCCGTAAGCGACAGGCATTAAACGAAAACCGGTTTAAACACTCTTACTCATACATATGAAACGATATACAGTCATCTTTTTTCTCTCGATTGCTTCCTTGGCATCTTTCTCGCAGGTTAATACTGATCGCGTGATGTTGATTGGAAAGAACGCGCTCTACTTCGAAGACTACGTGTTGTCCATTCAGTACTTTAACCAAGTGATCACGGCTAAGTCCTACCTCGCGGAACCCTACTACTATCGAGCCATGGCGAAATTCATGCTCGATGACTTCCAGGGGGCCGAAGAAGATGCTACGCGTTGCCTCGAACGGAACCCTTACTACTTGGCGGCCTACCAGCTCCGGGGAGCGGCATGGCAAAACCTGGAGGAGTATGAGCTGGCCGCCGCGGACTACCAGCGGAGCCTCGAATACTTCCCCGAAGACAGGCTCACGCTCGTTAATATGGGTATCGTTAACATCGAGTTGGAACAATACGAAGTGGCCGAGAAATTTTTCGAGGCACTCCTCCGTCGCTACCCCGATTACACGTCAGGATACCTGGCTCGCTCACACATGTATATCCAGATGGAAGATACGACGAAGGCGATGGCCGACCTTGATACCGCGATACAAAATGATCCCTATACCTCCCAATCTTTCTCCGCCCGGGGATTGCTCCATTTTCAACAAAAAGAGTATACCCTCGCGCTGGCTGATTTAGACGAAGCAATCCGGTTGGATCCATACATAGAGGGAAACTATATCAACCGGGGGCTGGTGAAGTACCACCTGAACGACTTGCGTGGAGCGATGGCCGACTACGACCGGGTGATTGAGATGGACGAGAACAGCTTGATTGCCCGCTTCAACCGGGGTCTGCTAAGAGCACAAGTAGCGGATAACAACCGGGCAATACGTGACTTCGATAAGGTGATTGAGCTGGAGCCGGACAACACCATCGCGTACCTCAACCGGGCCATGCTGAATCGAGAGGTAGGGGACCTGAACGCTGCAGTAGGGGACTTGAACGTGGTGCTGGAAGCACACCCCGAGTTTTTCTCCGGCTTCTATGCCCGCTCCCAACTGAAGCGGGAACTGAATGACTTGGCCGGCGCCGAACAAGATTATATGCTGGCAAGAGCCGAAGAGACCAAGGCTAGGGTAGTGGCTACTGAGAACCCGGAGCCTTTCGAAGATGCGCGAGAGCGCAGCGAGGCAAAGGACACGCGTGAACAGGCCGATCGCGATATCGAAAAGTTTAACCTGCTGGTGGTGGCGAATGAGGATAGTTCCGAGAAAAGCAAGTACCAAAGACAAAGCAGGGGAAGGGTGCAAAACCTGAACGTGCCGGTGGAACGGGAGCCGCGATTCGTGCTTACCTACTACGAACAGGAACGGGAAGTGCGCCGACCGGTGTATTACTCCGACGTGCTCGATAAAGCCAATAGCGAGGCGGGCCTCACCTGGGTGTTAAAGGTGACTAACCACGAGGCACCGTTGAACGAGTTGCAGGTGCAGGACCATTTCCGGTCAA
Organism: Proteiniphilum sp.; assembly: GCA_041656815.1. GTDB lineage: Bacteria > Bacteroidota > Bacteroidia > Bacteroidales > Dysgonomonadaceae > Proteiniphilum. The sequence goes on along the minus strand of JBBACU010000082.1, from coordinate 2,186 downwards.
TCGACCGTTATTCGGCCCGGCTGGATAACGAGGCTGCCAAGGCGGCGCTCTATTTTGGAAGAGGAATGGACTTCGCGCTGGTGCAAGATTACGAGAACGCGTTGGCAGATATGGAGCGTGCCATAGAGCTGGATCCCGGGATGGTGATGGCCCGTTTCGCGCGCGCGGCAATCCGTACCAAGCAGTTGGAGTATCACTCCCGCTTAAGGGGAGAACCCGCGCTGCTGGATGGCAGCGACGAGCCGGATCTCGCTGTCATGAAGGAGCTGCCCGGCACCACGAGGCGCACGGAATTGTCGCTCGAGGCACTCGAGTATGATGCCATCCTGAAGGAGTACGATGCCGTTATCCGGACCGCGCCCGATTTTATCTTTGCCTACTACAACCGGGCGGAAATTTTCCTCATAGAGAAGGATTATCGAGCAGCCATCGCCGATTACACGAAAGCGATCAACCTGGAGCCGCAGTTTGCAGAAGCGTACTTTAACCGGGGAATCTCGCGCTTGTCGATCGGGGAAACAAAGGAAGGACTGGATGACCTTCGCAAGGCAGGAGAGCTCGGGATCGTGCAATCCTACAGCATTATAAAGCGAATGCAATAACCGGGTAAAGGCCAAGTGTGTGATTTCAAGCAATGGCGCACCCGGCATTAAAGGGAACACCACGGCGCGTTTACCGGTTTTAACGAGGAACTGCACGAATTTGTCGTGAAAAATTGTTTCATCAATCACAAAATCACTACATTTGCATAATGTAAGATGCGCCTCGGGTAAGTTCAGCAAACTTAGACTATTCCCGCGTTCGGCATAACGAGTAAACTCGCTCTGCTCTCTCTTAACGGAATAGTTCAAGCAAGCTTGGCTTATCTCTCGGCTTTCGCTACATTTAAAAAATAAATTGAACAATAACACATGGTGAATATTACATTTCCCGACGGAACTGTGCGGGAATATGAGAAAGGAATAACGGGATTAGAGATCGCGAACAGTATCAGCCGACGACTGGCGCAAGAGGTGCTGGCCGCCAGCGTCGACGGGGAAACGTGGGACCTCACGAGGCCCATCGATAAGGATGCCGAAGTGAAGCTGCTAAAATGGGAAGACGACGAGGGGAAGCATGCCTACTGGCACTCGTCCGCCCACCTGATGGCAGAAGCATTGCAAGAACTTTACCCCGGTATAAAATTCGGTATCGGCCCGGCCATCGAACAGGGGTTTTACTACGACGTGGACCCGGGTGAAGGTATCGCCATCAAGGAGGCCGACTTCCCGCTTATTGAGAAAAAGATGATGGAGTTGATCGCCGCCAAAGAGGATATTAAACGAGCGAGCATCTCCAAGAAGGATGCCCTTGACATGTTCTCTGATCGCGACGAAAACTACAAGGTCGAGCTGATCAATGAACTCGAAGACGGTACCATAACCACCTATACCCAAGGACAATTCACCGACCTGTGCCGGGGACCTCACCTGCCCAACACTTCCTATATCAAGGCGGTGAAAATATTGTCGTCTGCCGGCGCGTACTGGCGAGGCGACGAGAAGCGGCCGCAGTTGACTCGCCTGTACGGCATTACTTTCCCGAAGAAAAAGCTGCTGGACGAGTACCTCGTGATGCTCGAGGAGGCCAAGAAGCGTGACCACCGCAAGATTGGCAAAGAGTTGCAGCTGTTCCAGTTCTCCCAGACCGTGGGAGCGGGATTGCCCCTCTGGCTCCCCAAGGGAACCCAGCTGCGGATGCGCCTCGAGGACTTCCTGAAAAAAATCCAACGGGAGTTCGATTACGACCCGGTCATCACGCCGCATATCGGACATAAACAGCTCTATGTCACCTCGGGGCACTACGAAAAATATGGCAAGGACTCGTTCCAGCCCATCAAGACCCCCGAGGAGGGCGAGGAGTTCTTGCTCAAGCCCATGAACTGCCCGCACCACTGCGAGATATATAAAGCGTTCCCGCGGTCGTACAAGGACTTGCCGCTTCGGATGGCCGAGTTTGGTACCGTTTACCGTTACGAGCAGAGCGGCGAGCTGCACGGCTTAACGCGCGTGCGGGGCTTTACGCAAGATGACGCCCATATCTTCTGCACACCCGACCAGGTGAAAGATGAATTCCTGAAAGTGATGGATATCATCTTCATCATCTTCCGGGCACTGGACTTCCAAGAGTTTGAGGCCCAGATATCA
>JBBACU010000081.1:0-7659 GCA_041656815.1 Proteiniphilum sp. | reverse complement strand
TAGTGACATGAACGCGTTGTTCATCATCGACACGTCCATTTTCCGGACTTGCACGTTAAATCCTTCCGGAAGCGAGGCCGATACCTCCTTTAGCTTTTCCTCCAGCCTCAGCGTGGTGGTTTTTAAATTCACGTTGCTTTTAAAGTCGACCCGTATGGATGATTGCCTGCTGCTGACCTCCGACACTATCTGATCGACCCCGCCCACGGAACTTATGGCTCCTTCAAGCGGGATAACCACCTCCGACTCCACGTACGCGGGGTCCATGTCTTGTTGGGAGCTAACGGACACGTATAGCATGGGAAGCTCCGCGTTGGGAAGCAGCTCTACCGGCAACTGTTTATACGACACGTATCCCAAGAGGGTAGTCGCTATAAACAACATGCTGATTGTTATTCTTTTATTTAAAAGAAACTTCATCTCTCTATCTGCCAGATTTTAACACTTTTCATATCCATGCTATCGCCTACTTCTAATTTGCCTCATTCCGGAGCGGGATATCTTCACCCGCCTTTTTTGACACCTTCCACTTCAACTGTTCAAACACGTAATAGACACACGGGATCACCACCAAGCTCATGAGCGTGGAGGTGACCAGTCCTCCTATCACGGCCACGGCCATGGAGGAGCGCATTGCCGCGCCTTCACCAAAATTGAATGTCATGGGCAATAGCACCAGGATGGTGGTGAGGCTCGTCATGATGATAGGCCGCACGCGCTGTTGTCCTGCTTGGACGATTGCTTCCGTCAGCTCCATTGTCCTCTTCAGCTGGTTGATACGTCCCACGAGAAGGATCGAGTTATTGATGGCTATTCCCGCCAGCATGATAATCCCCATCGCTCCCATGATATTAAGCGGGATGCCGGTAATCCAAAGGATCACGATGGCTCCGACCAAGCCAAACGGTACGGTCAACAGTATCGTGAAGGGGTGCAACAGTGATTCGTATTGCGAGGCCAACACCATGTATACCAACACGACCGAAAGCAGCAAGGCAAACAGGAGACTCTCCATCGACGCTTTGCGTTGCTCTTCTTCGCCGGTTACCGTGATGGAGTAATTCGTGGGAAGCTCGATATCCTCGACGGCCACGCCAATCTCGTGGGCCACCTTATCCAAGGAATAGCCCGCGTTGATGTTGGAAACAATTTTATTGATGCGGCTTTGGTTCCGTCGGAATATCTCTTTGGGTGCCCGGGAGGGTGTTATAGTGGCTATTTCACTCAACCGGAACTCTTGGTTCCCGCTCGTTACCACCAAGTCTCCCAGTTCTCTCGTGGTTATTTCCGGGACCTTGATGACGATATCCCGCATCTCGCCCCTGTAGTCCATTTTCCCCACGGTATGCCCTTGCAGTTGCTGTCCAACCTGCTGGATCACGGTAGCCACCGAGATGTTATTGATGCCCGCGACGGTGCGGTTGATATCCACGTTCAGCTCGGGAGCCCCGTCGGCCATCGAAGATTTGGTGTTAAAGATTCCTTCCACGAAAGCCATTCGTTCTAAAACCTCCTCCGTTAAAAAGGCAATCTCTTCCAAGTTGTCTCCTTTAACCTCCACCACGATGGGTGCTTCCTCGTCTCCAAGGAGGTGGTTCAACGAGTGGTCGTCCTGCTTGAAGGTGAGCTCCAGTCCCTCGATATTGTCGGTTGCTTCCACGAAGCGCGCGATCAGTTGCTCCGGAGCCAGTTTTCCCTGTTTCGGCAGGAGCACTTTCATCATTGCAGTATGTTCTCCCTCGAAAATCTCGTTGTCTAAAGAGCCTTTGCCCACGTGGCTATATACCGTGATCAAGCTATCTTCACCGATCGCGTACAACAAGTATTCCAGATTATTCACCACGGCATCGGTCCGTTCCAGACGGGTACCTTCCGGCAGCTTGACCGATATCGTGAAATCTTTCCCTTCGCCGCGCGGTAAAAACTCGGTACCGATAAAGGGGATCAAGAGGATCGAGACGCCCAGTATTGCTGCCGCTCCGCCAATCACCCACCATCGACGGGTGAGCATGGCACGCAGGTGCTTGCTATAGCTCTTGAATTGTACCGACTTAGCCTCCGCTTCGCGTCCTTTTCTTCCCGTGAAGCGGTCGTATAGCATGGGAATCACCATTAGGGCGACAAAGAGCGACGACAGCAATGAGAATGTCACGGTCCACGCAAGGTCTTTGAATAGCTCCCCAGACGCGCCATGCATGTAAACAATCGGGATAAAGACCACGATGGTGGTTAAGGTAGAGGCGATGACTGCTCCGGACACCTCGCTTGTTCCTCCGATGATGGCTTCTTTACGTTCCAAGCCCTGTTCCCGGTTTCGGAATATACTCTCGATCACCACGATGGCATTATCGATAAGCATCCCGGCCCCCAGCGCCAGCCCGCTCAGGGTCATCACGTTAAGCGTAAGCCCGCTGAAGTACATCATGGTAAACGTGGCAATAAGCGAGATCGGTATCGAGACGCTCACGATGAGTGTCGTGCCTACCCGTCTCAAAAAGAAAAAGAGGACGAGCACCGCGAGCAACATGCCCAAAAGGGCACTATCCATCACCTCCCCGATTGCCTGTTTAATAAAAGTCCCTTGGTTACTAATCACTTGAAACTTGTACCCCGGCAATGCTTGTTCGATCATGCCCAATTGTCCGGCGATCAGGTCTACCACTTTAACCGTGTTAAATTGTGTCTCTTTGTAAATAGAGAGGCCAATGCAACGCTCCCCGTTAATACGCACGATGTTATCGGGACGGGCATTCTCGAACTTGACGGTTGCCACTTCCCGCAAAAAAAGGGGCGCGCTTTCCGTGCCGGCGTCCGTGTTTTGCATAGCGGCTCCACCGGTGGTTGCCTCGGTGGGCTTATAACTGATGATCAGGTTTTCAAAATCCGACTCGGAAGCAAAGAGCGACGTGCTCTTCACAAGGTACTGCAATCCCAGCTCACTCACCCGTCCGCCGGATATGCTCTGGTTGTTTGCCTCGATTCTTGAAGCGATCTCCTCCATCGTGATGCCAAAGGCGTTCAGCTTGTACGGATCGGTCTCTATGGTGAGCACGGGAACCTCTTGACCCGACAGGGCCACCTCGGCCACTCCCTCGAGCCGGATTAGCTCGTTTCGAATATAGTTGTCGGCCATTTTTCGCAATTCGGCCATGTCGGTTATTGACTGATGCGACATCGCGACCAGCATTACCGGTGCCATATTCGGGTCGTGTTGCGTGATATTGATGGATCCGATCTCGGCATTCTGGGAGAAGGGAGCCATCGCCTTCTGAAGATCCAGGAAAGCCTCGTCCATGTCTTTGTTCTGGACATACTCGACCGTAACCCGGGCAGATCCTGCCCTGATAACGGAAGACACTTGCACCACGTCGCTTTGCCGGATGGCTACCGACTCCATGTTCTCGACAAACATTTTCTCGATCTCTTCGGGCGGACGTTCACCCGCCTCGAACTCCACGAAGAGGCGCGGTGTATTCATATCCGGCAGCAGGTCCACGCTCAACCGGTCATACGAAATTTTCCCCAGCAGCAAGATCGCGAACACGATCATGCTGATGGTGACAGGGTTTTTCAACGCGAATCGGAGTAAATTCCTCATGTACTATATCGTGTTAAAGTATAGCTACTCTTTTCCACCGGGTTATTTCAATACCTTGACGCGGCTATTTTCACGCAGCGTCTCGTACCCCCGGATAATCAGGTTATCATTCTCGTTCAGTCCTTGGGTCACCTCCATGAAATCTTCATCCTCGAGCCCCGTTTGGATATCCCGCAGGATCGCGGTGTTCCTTTCCACGATGTACACATATTTCCGGTTTCTTCTTGAAACGACCACCTCCTTTGGAATGATGATCGCGCTATCGGCTCTATCTACCACGATATCGGCTTTCACAAACATGCCCGGGCGCAATTTCAGCTGGTTGTTATCGATCAGGATCTTCCCTCTAAACGTGCGAGTCTCGGTGCTGATGGCTGGTGACAATTCGCTTATCTCGCCACGAAGCGTATCGTGCGGCATCGTGTAATGCGTGATATGCACCGGTTGGTTTGCCCGGACGTATTCAATCGCGCTTTCGGGCAGGTTCACCTCCATGTACATGCGTGAGTAAGCCATCAGCCCGACCATTTCGCTCCCTTGTGCCACCCGGCTTCCCGGGGTATAGTGCGGCAAGGAGACGATGATCCCGTCGAAAGGTGCCCGCACGTTCATCTTCTCCAGGTTCAAGGTAGCGTTTTCAAGGTCATAACGAGCATTCGTGACCCGCACCTCGGTGTTGCGCATTTCACTTAGGGTGACGCCTCCTTTTTCATACAGTGCTTGTTGTTTTCCCTGTTCTTGCTCCGCGATCTCCAAGCTGAGTTTTCTGGCTTCCAAGGCAATCCCGTTTTCATACTCTTTATCTTCGAGGCGAATGATCAGTTCTCCCTTTTTCACCATGTCGCCCAGCTTGTAAGGCCTGCCTGTAGCAGGGTTTGCCCGCAGTCCATAGAAGCCACTCATCTCGGCATTCAGTGACGTGCTATAGGTTGCCAGGGCCGTTCCCGTTGTATTGATGAGTTTACTGATTGAACCTTTTTTAAGTTCAAGTACCGACACGGGGGTCTCGATCTCGTTTGGGCTGCTTTGCGGTGGATTTCCGCATGCCGTGAATAAAACGATCATTACCATGAGCAATAAGATATTGTTCTTCATCCAATTATTTTTTGTGTTCATCGCTTAACGAAAATATTGTTGTCTGTTAATTTCAATAGGTAGCGCCTGTCCACTCCCTGATCGGCACTATCGGCTCCCCCTTTTCAAAATCATATAGTGTCAGGATTTTGAGGTTGAGGAGTTCAATCTTGTAGTTGATAAGAGCCTGCGAGTACGCGATGCGCCGGTTCGACAGCTGCGTTTGGAACTGGCTTATTTCCATTCCCGTGAGATCTCCTTCCCGGTACCTTGTCAGGTTTATATCGTAAGTCAGCTGCGCGTTGCGCACGCTTTTTTCCGCGATATCGATCTGGGTGCGCAGGTTCTCGAGCCTTCTCCACGTTTGCCTCACATCCAGTTCTATATCGATTCGCAGGTTTTCCTGCTCGAGTTTGGCCAAGGTCTGGGCCACTCTTTGCGCCCGCACCCGTGCTCTTTTTTCGCCCCAATCAAAGATCGGGACGGCAAGGCTGATAGCCACACGCGGGTTTTGCGTGGGGTTATCGTATATATTTTCGAATCGTTCGTGGTCGCCAATGATTCCCACCGACAACGAGATATCTCCCCTGAACTCGTTGAGGCTCTTCGTTTGGATCATCTGGAGCTCTGCCAGCTCAATATCTATTTCACGCTGTCTTATCTCCATTCTCGAGTTGAGCCCGCTCTGTACCGCTTGAACCAGGTCGATTGCCACGGGACTCACCTCGATCTCCACGGTTACCTCGATCTCCTCGTCCAGTGCCATTCCTAATGTCTGTTTCAGCTGATCTTTCGCGTTTTCAAGCGAGACGACTCGCTCCTCCACGGCCGACTGCGCGTTGGCAAGGTTCAGTTCCGCTTGGTAGAGTTCCTCCCGTGCCGACAGGTCGGCTTCCACCTTATTCCGAATAATCTCGAAGCTCTGCCTCGTGTTTTCAAGTTCTTCTTTGCTGATGGCCAAGTTACTTTGGGCCATGAACACGGCATAGAATTGATTGGTGATGCTTCTTTCGGTGTTCAGTCGTTGCAGCGCGTACCGGATGCCCGCGTTCTCGTAATCGAACTCGATCTGTTGCAGTTCCATTTTCCGCCGGTTGTAGGTGAAGATCGGCTGGTTGAGCCTCAGGTATAGATCGTTGCTAAATGCCCTGTTTCGATTATCGATCCCTTCCACCGTGGACTGATTGTCTTGCCATCCAAACGTGTTGATCAGTGAAATTTCCCCGTCGGTCAACAAGATCGGTTGCGACACCATGAATGTCCCGCTCGTGTTCAAGGTTTCATTAGTATACCATTGGGATAGCCGGTTATCGAATCTTCTTGTGCGGCTGTAGTTGAGGGGGGCCAGGTCCAGTGAGAATCGGGATTTCAGCGATGCGCGTTGCGCGACCAAGTTGTATTGGTAGCGTTCAAGGTTGAGTTTTGCCGCTTTTAAATCGGGGTTATTCTCTTCCGCGATATCCAATGCCTGTTCAATGGTCATAGGTGCTTGAGCACGCGCGTGCGAAAGTAATGACGCTCCTGCAAAAAGCAACAGAAAGCACGACAGTTGTATCCTTAACCGGTTCATATCTATTATTATTTATTCAAATTTCGTATATGCTAGGTTTACAGTTAAATATTTCAACTTCCACTATTTCGTGACCCGTTGCCGATTTATATTTAAACTGTAATACCATCATCTCCTGACAATCCTCACGGCATCGGCCGTCACGGTCCGCAACTTGGAGTCGTCACTTAGAACGACCTCCACCGTATCGTTGCTAAAAAAGTACGTTCCCAGCAAGCTCCATCCCTCTTCGGCGCGTTGCAAATTAATATACGCGTTCTCTTCATCGTTGTCGTATCGAACCTTGAAGTGGTATTCCGCGTCTCCCCCGGAACGGCCACGCCCGCCTCTTCCTCTTCCTCGACGAAGTTCATCCGGCTTGTAGACCCAGTAAAACAGGTCGTATTGTCCTTCACTGGGAACGGGAATCTTCCATGTCGCGGTTTGGCTTCCACTACCACTCTTGATCACGTAGGCAGAGCGCACGCGCGCGCCGTGGTATTTGTCGTTCGTGGTCAATGTCCATTGCAGCGGCGGGCGCCAACTCGACACGCCAGAATAGGGAAACGAGTTATCATCTACCTGGTCGAGCCATTTCGGTAAAAGGCCTACTACCTCGGGAGTCGACAACACGAACAGCGCGGAGTCCTGGTTGTCGACTATTACCTCTCCATGAACGATAAATGAAGCGTTATCCACCACGAAATCGCCCTCTTCGTCGATGGGCCTGTTTCGTTCTCGTATGATATTGTTTACTGGCAGGTTGATCGAGCTGGGGAGGTTCCCCGAAATCAGCGTGTTCACGTTGATAGTTCGCGGTGCTTCGTCCCACACGGAGACGAGGTTTTTCGTTTCCCCTGCTTTAAATGGCACTTTTCGTTTTGCTCTCGGGTCGTAGAACGCGCTACCCTGTCCCCCGCCAAAGTTTATTTCCACGTCAATCACGCCGTCGTGGTCGGAATCATTGGTCACCGGCAGCTTCACCACGAATGCTTCCCGATCGCGGTTGGTGATTTGGGTGACTTCAGGTGTCCCAATGATATACGCGGGAAGGGCGGTAGGATAATACCACGCTTCAAGCGGCGCGCGCAGGTCAACACCGGCAATCATTCCCAGGGTATCCAGCAGGCTCTCGAACCGCAAGTTAGAGAAAACGTTACGTTGCAAGACAGCCCGCAGCGAATCCCTGTACTCCCTGTACCCCACGTTTTGTTCCGCGTGGGCGAACAGGTAGTTGGCTTTCAGCGAGGTAATGTTGTCCAGCAGATCACGGTGTTCTATGCTGGACAGCAGTTCTTTGAACGGTTCTTGCTCCATCAGCAGGTTTGCTTTTTCATTGTTGCTGATCCCGTTCATTTGCCTCATCCAGTTGCTGTCATCCGATTTATCCTGCAGGTAGAGCTCGATCAACCGGTTGGAAATAGGCCATTCGGACGAG
>JBBACU010000080.1:0-7723 GCA_041656815.1 Proteiniphilum sp. | reverse complement strand
GATCTCCATAATCTGGAGCCTGCACAACCGACAAGATACCCCAACTGTCGCGGGTGTAGTTGTCTGGGTCAGCATACCACTCCAACGCCTCCACCAACTCCCGGCGATCCTCGGTGAGCCGGTCCCGCTCTTTCTCGGCGGCAGTGAGTTTGTTAGCGGCCCAATCACTAATAGACGTCTCCCAAAACAGTATTATTCCGATATCCCGTGCAAGTTGATCGGCACACACTGGGCATAACAGACCGCTGTGTAAATCGCCTTTAGGATCGTTCTTATTCGGTCTGATCTTTCCCCACACGTCGTCGGGAACGTGGTACACAGTAAGATACCTACACCCGCAGTTCTGGCACTTTTCGCCATCTTCACGACTCGCCATGTTCTACCTCCAGTGCCCTCTCGATCAACAGATCACCTAACCCCTGGATCGCCTCATCAGTCAGCCAATCCGTAATAAGTGTGCCATCGTCGGTCTCAACCTCAATGTCATCGGTCGATGGTCCAAGCTCATGCGTGCCGCCCGGTATAGATGGGTCGCCTTCAGTCTCACCGAAGTAGACGTCGCCGGTTATTTTCAGGCCGTATGCTTCGATTTCCATCTGTACTTTTGTCATCGTCGCCCCCACAGATACACAAAAGTCCGGCGATTGATCACGCCTTCAACGTACCATCTGATGATTGTTTTTTGATTCATGCTATCCCCCTATGAAAACAATTATAAACCACATCAGAATCAATGTAAAGCCTTTTTTTGTATTAAAACGGGATTATCCATGATGCAATCTCAGTTCTTTCTTGGTCATTAAAAAACTGCCATGTCCATAAAAAACGCCAAGCCGCCGCCGTCCATGATGCTGGTGGTGTTGATTCACCCGACACCATATCTCGCAATGTCCATATCAGAGCCTGACTGTTTTTGTGCCTGAACATCATTCCGTCAAGATACTCGATTACTTCCTCTGACCCTTCAAAAATCTGCTCGCGCCACTCGGGACAATCGTGTTCTGTAGCCTCACGCTCACGGGGAATGCCCGCGTCAAATACCGAACAGTACCCGCCTAGGTTGAATCCGCACCCTTTACACTTTGCCATAATCTCTCCTTGCCACTCGAATGTATTTTCCGTCTGGTATTACCGATATGCGTTCCGGTTCTGGGACATCGATTTCGATAAACTCCCGTGCAGTTCGTGGTGGGTCTGCAACCCCCGCCTCCCGGCACCACTTCACGAAAAAATATGACGCCCGCTCACTCAGAGCTTCCGGGAATATCCACTCTTTATACGTCATCATACCACATCGATACTCAAGCCGAACGCTATCAGGCTTCCCCGGCTTCTTGTGGACGAACATATCCACCGAATCCACAGCAACCCATTCCGGTTCGATCTGCGATTTCAACAATGGCGCTTCTTTGTGCACCGTCTGTATCTTGATCTCCGGCGGCGGGAACTCGTGACCGCAATACGGGCAATACCGCAACCCTGCCGCAATAATCGCGTGGCATTCCGGGCACTCTTTAGCCGGGGGCACCCCTTCCCCGTCCCCTTTCTCTTTGACCGTGACCGCGTCAATCGGCCCGTGGCGCAGTGCGTTCCCCGCGTAATCCAATACCAGACAGTCAGCTTTACCGGGGGCAATTCTCATTCCTCGACCGATAGCCTGGACGTACAATCCGGGGCTCTCCGTTGGTCGTAATAATGCGATTAAGTCGGTCGAGGGAACGTTGAATCCGGTAGTCAATACGTTGACATTCACCAACGCCCGGATCGATCCAATACGATACCCGTGGATAAGTTTATCCCGGTCGACGCTTTTCATGTTCCCAGTTATAACGGCATTCGGCACATCGTAATCGGTTAAAGCGTCTGATATCTGATACGCATGGGCAACCCCGGCGGCAAACACGATCCATTTTTTCCGGCCCTCGGCGCGTGCTACCATGTCGGCCACTGCCTGCCGTGTTGTATCACCTTCCATTGCGCGGCGTTGTAGCTCTCCCGCGTTAAATTCCCGTCCGGTGTGCTTTACCCCGGTGGTGTCGATTGTAACCGCCCCCGCCTTGGTAGTGATTGGGGATAGATAACCTTCGTCGATAAGCATTTGTACCGGAATGTCATACACAATTTGAGAAAAGAGAGCATCTTTCCCGGTGTGTAGCCATCCAGAATCCAGCCGGTACGGAGTCGCAGTCAACCCGACGACCCGCAAATTCGGGTACATAGTCCGCAATAGTGATAGTGTTTTCTGATACCTAGTGTCGGCCTTTCGCGGTATCAGGTGGGCCTCGTCTATTATAACGATCTCAGGAGCCGGGTCCAGCTTGTGCGCGTGCCGGTCAATTGACTGGACCGACGCAAACAGTACCAGAGCGTGCAATTCTTTTCGTTTCAACCCTGCCGAAAATATCCCGGCGGGTGCGTCCGGCCATTGCTCGATCAACTCAAGGTAGTCTTGCAACACAAGCTCTCGGACGTGCGTCAGTATAAGAATACTGGTACCCGGCCAGTCCTCTTGGATCTCCCGAATGAACTCGGCCATCACGACGGATTTTCCCGATCCGGTCGGGGCCACGATCAGCGCCGGGTCTGCGTTGCCCTCGCGCCAGTAGGTGTAGAGCGAGTCGATGGCAGACCTCTGGTAGGGACGGAGGGTCATATCTCCCCCCACTCCCCGCACCCCTCGCGCGGGTCCGCCTTGATTCCCTTCGAGCACGCCCAACCATCATCTGTCACCCGGACCGCTTTGCACGTCCGGCACGATTTCGACATCTGCTCTCCCTCATAGCACAGTTTCCAGAACGGACAGAACTTGCACCGATAGTCCGCTGGATTCTCAGATATCCCCCCTGGTTGGCTTGTTGACTTTACAATCCGGTCAGCACGCATCAACTGCGCCTTTGCAAGCGCCGTGTCAAGGTGGATTCTCTCGGTGTAAATTGAATCGGTGTTTTTGTTTTTCGCAACGTACAACGCCCGCTCAATCCCGATCAGGTGCATATAAATCTGCATCTGGATAAAATGGGCCGGTTTGGATTCTGCTACTCCTTTTTTTTGTAGATCAAGAAACGATTTGTCGTTGTGTGTTTTGAACTCCAGAACGTGCCATTTATCGCCGCCTTGTGGAACATTACGGGATACCCCGTCGAGGCTTCCCCCGATATGGTGACCATACGATACCCTGATCTGCCCGCCAGCCTCAGGGTCGCGGTCGTGTACTTCAAGTCCGATGTTGCGGAGGTCGTTCACCAGACGGGCTTCCTCGCGTTGTCCGGTATCAAATAATCGCAATACGCGACCAGGGAAGTCCGGGGGCTTTGCCCACCGGAATCCATACCATATCGCTCGGTCGCACGGGTTTCCTAAAACAGACGCGCCAAGATGGTCACGCCGCCAGTCTGATGCGGTCTCCTCCCAGTGTTTGTAGATCGCATCAGCTATCGGCTGGGTGTGTTTTGTTAAGTCTGCCATATCATCTCCCGATAAAAAACCCCGCCCGAAGGCGGGGAGCTGTTTATTGTTCCCAAGGTTTCTTTGTTGGTGCTGGCGCCGCCGTCTGGGGCGATTGAACAGGTGCCGCTTGTGCGTTTCCGCCGGTCGCTTCGTACCCCTTAATATCGTTCGATGGGCCGTAGCCGCCAGACCCTGGGGATACGGCAACCTTTACCATCATCGGGATTCCGTGCAGCTCTGCGGAGTCAGAAATGTGAATCCTATTTACCGCCCGACAGATCGTCCCAAGCTCGCGTTGTGCAATCTCAACCGTTTTCGGGTTCTTATTCTCAAGGTTGAGCCGCGCCCACAAGTTACGCCCCTTGTAATCCCCGTCGAGTACTTCAAACTTGAGCTCAAGGTAGCGGCCAGTTCCGTCTTTTGTGAGTTTGAACTCACTTGAAAGGATGCTGGCGATGTAATCCCCCGCCGGGATCGGTTCGAAAGAGCCGAGCGGTTCGTACTGGTCTGCGTTGAAAGTTTGTCCAAGATTAGCCATTAATGTCCTCCAGGTAGTCCGCGAGCGGGTTTGCATCTGCGGTGAAAATGATGTCTTCGGTAATACCGAATCGGTTTTTTGAGATGTGGCTTGGCGTGGGGTAGCATGTCAAGATTCTTGCACCATCGCTGACGGCTTTCTTTGTATCACCATCACCCGTTGTGTAGCGCTTCAATTTGATAAAGCCTACAAGGTCAACGTTGTCCGAGTAGTGAGAAACGTATTTCCGGTGCATCCTGATCGCATACCGGGTAAACGCCTCCCCATCCGGTGGGTCAACCGTTTCGGTGTCCGCGTGAGCTAAAAATACGATGTTCATATGTTTTTGCTCGGCCAACAGCCCAGCTACCTCGCGTATTTGCCGATGGACTTCTGCCGCCTGACCAATGCCCGCGCCGTAGCCGCCGGCTGCTTGGTTGATACTTTTGGCTTTCGGGTCTGCCGCAACAACTTCTGCGTCAACCATCGTTGCCAACTGCGTAACCGAGTCGAGAACGACAGTATGGAATGAATGGTCCTCCCGCAACAGTGCCCCGAACGCCTCAAAGACTTCTTGGCTGGTCTTTGATACTGGAAACAAGGCAACGTCCTGTCGATGTTCAATCGATTTTGTACCGTCCTCTGTCCTGATAAAAACCGGACGAGGAAACAATGATGCAAGAGTAGTTTTTCCCATTCCTCCGTCTGCAACGATAGTCGCAATCAACGGGCGCTTTGACGGTGCCCGTAGGCTATCAAGCGTCATCATTCCGACACCTCCACAACCTGAATTCCAGGAGCGCCTGGCTTCTCAGTGATGGCCGCGGCGACAACTGCCCACGTCTCCGGGGAGTTTTCGGCCAAGTAGCGACACCCTTTCGGGTCTGCCTCAAGTTTTTCTCTGACCGGCCAAAGGCTCCGGGGTATCCCCTCACGGATCGCGTGCCATTTCTTCACGTCAACCCGGCGGTTGACTCGTGCAGTAACCGTGACCTTGTATCCGTCGAGTATGTGGGTCTTTGATCCTTCGTCCGGGTGTTCCAGTTGCCCGGCCAACTCTTGCGCGAGTGCTGACATCTGCGAATTGATGTCGTCTCGCTGGTGTTTTAATGCAAGCCATTGACTCGCAATCTTTTCGGTGCTCATATAGCACCTCCTTCATGCTCCATAGGAGCGGTTTTTCTTCCGCACAACGTGCGGGTGTTCTTGTATCATACCCCATATCCATATAGATGTAAACCCTTTGTTACTCAATAAGCCCCTTTTCTTTCGCCTCTTTTGCGTGCGATGCGTGAATCCAGACGGTGGCGGGGCGCCCGCCAGTGGGGCGTAACCCGATTACCGCCCGCCCCGTTTCAACAAGAGATTCAAGATACGCTTTCTGTTCGTAGGGTCTGATACGTGACAAGAGAGTACCTAGCTCAGTTTTACTTCGTCCCTTGTAACCCCCGGCTTTCACTTCCAGCTCAAGTGCTTTCGACGTTCGCTCAGTTTCGTTGTCAGCCAGGTATTTATTCAACTGTTCGAGCATCAGATTAGCCGACCATAGCGCAATCTCACGCGCCCATGTGAATGATGTTTCCTCTATCAACGGGTTTCTAGGATCGCGTGCAACCGCGTGTATCAATGCTAGTTTTGCCGCATTTTCAGCTACGCGGCTGTAGATACTCGCGCTTGTCTCGCTGGTCATCCGGTCGCTCAAAGTCCCGTCAAGATCGTGCCATGCTTTTAGAACCTCCGGTGTCATTCGTACTATCATCGGATCGCTCGCCCCGCCTGCTTTCATTGATAAATTGCCCGACGGTTTTATATTAATCATCTCTGAGACGCGCTGTAAGAGCTCAGGCGGCGCCCCGGCGATGTTTATGGTAGTCTGACGCACTGGGCGGGTCTCCCCGGCGTCTACGACCATTAACCGTGCAACAGCTCCTGACACGGCCTCTTGTGATGAGAGCGCCCGGTAGAACGCCTGGTGTGTCGATGTCGCGTACAGTACCGCGCATGGATCGTGTATCGGTTCGCGTTTTCTCATCTTTTTGTCTGCGTACTCGGTGCCTAAAAATACCGACCCCGCATCTGAATAAAACTGCATCAGATTGGTAATGATATCCCGCCGGTGTGCGTCCGCACGTGTGCCGGTCATCGACTGCAATAGCAGTCCAAACTCGTCAAGTAAAAACAGCTTAACCGGATGCTCTTCGAGGGCAGATATCAACCCGGTTCCCGATGCGATCCTATCGCCGCCCATGATTTTCTGTAACTCAGGATTACTCCCTCCGATGTTTTTCAAGACCTTCCTTGCGGCATCCTTCCCGGCTCCCGATCTCGCCAGACCGACGAAATACACGTTTGATCGTAACCCGGTTTCTGTTTGGTACCTCCGACCGGCCAGAGCCCCGACAAACGCGGTTGCGGCGGCAACAGCAAGGATCGGCTGAGGATAGGTTGAGGCAGAAAGTATGTGTTGCGTGATATCGTAGATTAACCCCCCCGCTGGAACGATTGTGTCAGGGGGTGGACCCGCCTCGGTGATCTCACGTTTATCGAGCGCCAGAGAGCGCATCATCGAATCTTGATTCGTTTTCAAGAGACGACTGGCTATCATCGCACCTTCATTTTTTAGTTGTTTCTCATCTGCAGTTTCGATTTCGTATTGTGAAATTGACCTTGCAATTTGCGTCACTTCCCAGCTCTCAAGGGGCGGCTCACACGCCTCGTCGTTTCGCGCGGATACCGCCGCGTGGATTGCTTGATATCCCGCCCCCATACGCCGTAAAGCCCCAGCGAAAGAGGCGAGCGCCGCGTTCCGACCGCCAGGGTAAATCTTCTCTCCGTCTTGCGGTACTTCGGTGCGGGCCTTCGCCTCTGCTAAGGCGGCAAGCCACCAAGCGGGAGGATCGGCAAGCGATCCGGGGGCCGGCGGGATAGTCCAGCGGTAGTAGCCTGCTACGTGGTTCGATGGTGGGACAACGATGTAACCACCATCTGCTCGGGAATCCACACCGGGCAAAACTTTAGTTGTCGATTTGACCCGGCGGTCTCGCGGGTGTCGGTAGATGTAATGCGTCCCCCCGGATCCCGTTTCCTGCGTGACCGTAGCGGGGATATCCTTTCCTTCCAGCCCACCGAGAGAGATGTCATCCACGTCGATAACGATAATCCCAGACTCTTGCCCGGTAACAACTCCTATGTTCGCGTGAGGCCACATGGTCCACCAGTTCTCGATTCTCGCTGTATCGGTCGTGGCATCCTTGAGGCCGTGCATCGTGCGCGGGTGCTTCCCCGGGCTTGAGCATGTTGGCCGGTTACAGTCACAACTCCCATCATCATTGACGGTATGTAGCGGCATGACAAGCCAACCAATCGCGGCATACTCAAGTGCCGCGTTTTTTTTACTCACGACTCTGTTTTTTCGGCCGACCGTTCACCGCGTTTCGGATTGATTCTTTCAGCCGCTCAATATCGGGTTCAGTGATCCGGTAGGACCGCCCGACGCGCCCGAGACCAATCCGCTTCGCGTGCTTCGCGATTGTGGGCGGGCTGACCCCGCACTCATGCGCGGCCGCTCTGGTTGTGTAAATTGTCATCATTGCCTCCTGAATCCATAGTAACCCACCTACCCTTATTTGTAAAGCCTTTTAGGCAAATTCGACCGGTAAGACCGTTTTTCGGGGGAAAAGCATGTAATAGTATATGTAATATATATAATACTTATTTTAGAGGTTTCAAAAGGGTAGGGCGCTCGAAACGCTGTAAGTC
>JBBACU010000079.1:0-8070 GCA_041656815.1 Proteiniphilum sp. | reverse complement strand
CCGGTTAATCGTCCCCGGTTCGCTCCGTGAAAGCGCGCGGTTCCTGCTTCATAGCGATGGCAACCTGCCGTGCCGGTACCAACTCTATACCCTCCCGAAAGCAAAGATGCGATCCTTCCTTTCCCGGTTGGCGACCGAGCGGCTGGAACGAAAGACCAACGATATACAGGCTCTTCTGAAACGTTTTAACAACTCTTGGGACGAGGTGTTCTACGTGATGCTGGCCCGCAATTTCGGCTTTGGAGTGAATGCCGACGCGTTTGAGCGGCTGGCGCTCTCGCTGCCCTATAAATACCTGTTGAGGCACGGGGACGAGATCACGCGGGTGGAAGCGCTTCTCTTCGGGCAGGCAGGCCTCTTGGATGAGGAGGCCAATGGGGATGCCTATCAAGCCGCCCTGAGGCAGGAGTACCTGTTCTTGAAGAGAAAGTACTCGTTAAAAGGCCTTGAGGGGTACCTGTTCAAACGGCTTCGCGTACGCCCTCGCTCCTTCCCGGAATTGCGCCTGGCGCAGCTGGCCTCGTTGGTGCAATCCTCCGGGAGGCTCTTCTCGGTAATACTGCAAGAGACCGACTGTCGCCGGTTAATCGGCCGCTTGCAAACCGAACCGTCGCACTACTGGCAGACCCACTACGCGTTCGGTGAAAAATCAAAGGCTACCCCAAAGAAGATCGGGACCGCTTCCTTGGAAATCATCGCCATCAACACGATCATACCCGTGCTCTTCGCCTACGGCAAGAGTATCTCCGATGATGCCCTCGCGGAACGCGCGCTCCGCTTCTTGGAAACGTTGAAACCGGAAAAGAACGCGCGGGTGAGAGAGTTTGAAAAGGCAGGCATTGTCCCCGAAAACGCGGCCGATACCCAAGCGCTTATCCAGCTAGGCAAAGAATACTGCGATAAGCGTGAATGCCTGTTTTGTCAAATAGGGCACGCGTTGCTCTCCACCAGATAAACCGGGTAAGGAATAGCCCGTGAAACAAATTAATTTGTACTTTTGCAAATGAATGTGCAATCTAAATCATTCAAAGCAGATCATGGTGCATAAGATTCTTTCATTCGTCACTTCCCTCTTCCTCCTGTTATTGCTCGGCGTCACCGTCCATTCCTGCGCGAACATGGCCGCGCCCACCGGGGGGGCCTACGACATCGATCCGCCGAGGGTGAGACGGGCCACGCCCGACTTCAATTCGTTGAACGCGGCTCCCGCAAGGATTGAGATCGAATTTGATGAAAATATAAAGATAGAGAGCCCCACCGAGAAAGTAATCATTACCCCTCCCCAGCAGAATATGCCGGTAATTCGCTCCATCGGCCGGAGAGCCGTGGTGGAGCTGAACGACACGCTGCTGCCTAACACCACCTATACCATCGACTTCACGGACGCGATCGTGGACAACAACGAAGGGAATCCCCTGGAGAATTTTGTTTACTCGTTCTCCACAGGTGATCGGTTAGACACGCTCGCGGTTTCGGGGAAGGTGCTTAACGCGGAGGATCTTGAGCCGGTTACAGGCATCTACGTGGGAATACACTCTAACTTTGATGATACGGCGTTCACGCGCGTGCCTTTCGAGCGGATTTCGAAGACCGATTCACGGGGGGCTTTCACGGTGCGGGGGATGGCCCCGGGGGAATATAAAGTGTTTGCCTTGGGCGACCTGAACCGGGATTACAGGTACGATAACCCGCAAGAAGCAATTGCCTTCCTCGACTCCGTGGTGATTCCTTCAACCCTGCCGGCAGTTCGGCAAGACACCGTTTTCGTGGACAGTGTCACCGTGGATACCATCCTCACCGTGCAATATACCCGTTTTCTGCCCGACGACCTCCTGTTGCGCTCCTTCTTGTCGGATTTCCAGCGGCAGTACCTGCAAAAGCACGAGCGCCCCGAGGAACATAAGTTGGGCCTTTTCTTCGCGGCCCCCACCAGCATGCCTACCTTTTTCTTGCTGAAACCGGAAATGGAAAGAGACGATTGGTACGTCATGGAGCGAACTAGAAATAACGACACACTCACGGTGTGGATTACCGACTCGTTGGTGTACCGCCAAGATTCACTGCAAATGAAGATCAATTATATACGGACCGACTCGGCCAACCAGAACTACATCGCCACGGATACCCTGAATTTCAACATGCGGCGATCGGGGCGAAGCCGGGACAGGACACCCGAGAGAAGCGAGGGAGAAGAGGGTGAGGAGGCACCTGTTCGTTTCCTCGGTATGAATAGCAACGTGCAATCCACGTTTGAACTCTTTAACCCGGTACGGATCGAATTCGAGCAGCCGGTGCAGCAATTCGATTCGTCATACGTGGAGCTGTCCATGGAGGTAGACTCGCTGTACGAGGCGGTGCCTTTCCAGATGGAAAGCGACTCGCTCAATCCCCGGCGATTTGTCTTGCGCCCAAGTTGGGAACCCGGCGCGAAGTATAGGATCCGGATCGATTCCGCGGCCGTCATCAGCCACTATGGTCTCTGGAATAACACGTACGAACAGCAGTTCACCGTGAAGCCGTTGGATCAGTACGGGAACCTTGAGATATCCCTCTCGGGGTTGCAAGAAGAAGAGAGCGCTTTCGTGGAGTTGTTAAACGCCACGGGTAAACCTTTCCGGAAAAGTGTTGTCAAAGCAAACAGGGCTCGTTTTCAAGACCTCCCACCCGGTGATGTGTATGCGCGACTGGTCATAGACAATAACAACGACGGGCAATGGACTACCGGGAATTATGAAGAGAAACGCCAGCCCGAGGAGGTGTTCTATTACCCCGGTAAGTTCGTGATACGGGCTTATTCCGATCATAGCGAAAGCTGGAATATTCGCTCCGTACCCCTGACGGGACAAAAGCCGCTGGAAATCACCACGAACAAGCCGCAAGAGAAGCGAAGAAACCCCAACCTGGAAAGGGAACAACAACAGCAACAACAGCAACAGGGGCAACAAAGTTCGCCGCTCGGAGTGGGCGGGGGCATGGGATCATCCTCTATGCAACAGCGGGGTGCCCGATAGAAACTAACAATAAAAAAAAGATGATGACTAAAAAATTAACGGGAACAATACTTTTTCTGATTGTGTTTCTGACTATGCTGACGCCGTCGCTGGATGCCCAGTGTAGGATGACGAACACCGCGTTCGCGAGCGGGGAAGAGATTCAGTACGATCTCTATTTTAACTTCGGGATCGTGAATGCCCGGGCCGG
Source organism: Proteiniphilum sp. (assembly GCA_041656815.1). Classification (GTDB taxonomy): domain Bacteria; phylum Bacteroidota; class Bacteroidia; order Bacteroidales; family Dysgonomonadaceae; genus Proteiniphilum. The sequence continues at coordinate 4,869 of JBBACU010000079.1, read as the reverse complement.
AAGGGGGTCTCTTTCGGTGACAGACGCAAACTACAGGGGCGAGAACGCCTACAAGACAGTGATGATGCTCAATACCTCGGGACTGGCCGGGGCATTTTATACCGTGCAAGACACGCTCACCTCGTACATCGACAAAGACCTCCGTCCGCTGCTCTTCACGAAGGAAGCACTGGAAGGAAAAGATTACTCGGTGGAACGGCAGGCATACACCTACAAAGACAACGAGATACATATACGAGCCATCCGGAGTTGGAACGGGGAAGAGAGTTTCGACGAGGTGATGACCACCGACGTGTGCACGTATGATTACCTCTCGGTACTATCTTACGTGCGCAACTTCGACTTCTCCGACATGGTGGCGGGGGACAGGAAGTACATCCGGTTTATCTCGGGAAGGAGGCCTGTAAACATGTACGTGAATTACCTCGGAATCACTAACATGAAAGCCAACGACGGAAAAAACTACGAAGTGATTAATATCTCGATGACCATTCACGACGATGCCTTCACGAACCAAAAAGAGGCGTTAAGGGCATCGCTGACAAACGACGCGAACCGTATTCCCATCGTGATCGATACCCGCTTGAAGATGGGCTCGGTGAAAGCGGTACTGCGAGAGGTCTCTGGCGTCAGAAACAAGTAGAGGTTCAAAACTCCGGAAAAAAGAGGCTCCGGCGGGGTGAACACCAAGAGGGACTAGAGGAATGATGAAATTCATCTTTAAATAGAGATTAAAATTCAAAAAAATCTCCGAAAAAGGCTATCTTTGCCTGCTCACCAATTTATTACGAAAGAAATGTCAGATCGGCACTATTCGCAGAAAATACCCGAGCCGGCACTTCGCAGGCTCCCTTGGTACTTGTCGTACGTGAAACTGCTGAAAAGCCGGGGGGAGTCCATCGTGTCGTCCACCCAAATCGCGAAAAAAATAGATGTCTCCGCGTCGCAGATCGCGAAAGACCTCTCCTACGTGGATATCAACGGAAAAACGAGGGTTGGATACGACGTGGATGAGCTTATCCTTGTCCTGGAGACTTTTCTCGGCTTTACCAGATCGCATAAGGCGGTGGTGTTCGGAGTCGGAAGCCTGGGCGCGGCATTGTTGTCGGACTCCGGGCTCGAGCAATACGGGTTGAAGATTATTGCCGGCTTCGATGTGAAACGCTCCATCGTCAACAAGGAGGTGTATCGCATACCCGTGTTTCATTCCGACGAGTTTATCGAGCGAAACCGCGAGATGAATGCCGAGATTGGCGTGTTGACCGTACCTCCCGGTGCTGCCCAGGAGGTGTCGGAGTACATGATCAAAGGCGGGATCAAAGGAATATGGAATTTCACCCCCTTCAGAATTCGGGTACCTGCCGGGGTGGTGCTCCAAAATACTTCGCTGTATGCTCACCTGGCAGTCATGTTTAACCGGTTGAACGCATGAAAATTTTTGCCATCGGACTTAACTACGCGTCCCATAATAGAGAGATGAAGCGGCTGATGGAACACGAAGACCCCGTGCTTTTCATGAAACCCGATACGGCCCTGCTGAAGGACGGAAAGCCCTTTTTCCTGCCCGATTTCTCGGAAGAGGTGCATTACGAGACCGAGCTGGTGGTCAAGATCAACCGCCTTGGAAAAAATATCGCGGAGCGGTTTGCTCACCGGTACTACAACGAGGTAACAGTGGGAATCGATTTTACCGCCCGTGACCTGCAGCGAAAGCAGAAAGAACACGGATTGCCTTGGGAGATCGCGAAGGGTTTCGACAATTCGGCCGCGATCGGAGGGTTCGTCCCGAAATCGGAATTCGCTGACATACAGGATATCCGGTTTCGCCTCGATGTCAATGGTAAACCGGTACAGCAAGGACATACCGCCGAAATGATTTGGACCGTGGATAAAATAATTTCGTATATTAGCCGTTTCTTTACATTGAAGATCGGAGATATCCTCTTTACAGGAACCCCGGCCGGGGTAGGCCCCGTGAAAATAGATGACCATCTTCAAGGGTATATGGAGGGCCGCAAGTTGCTTGATTTCAAGGTGAAGTGATCGCGATGCCATTCCAGTTAAATTTCAATAGACTATGAACAAGACAACAGGCATTATCCTTTCTTTCCTACTTGCAGCCGGGCTAACGATCCCCGCCAATGCCCAAGATTATAACCCCATACCGGTGGCCATGCCTTCCCTGCAGATTGCTCCCGACGCCCGGGGGGGAGGGATGGGAGACATCGGGGCAGCTACCATGCCCGACGCGTATTCGCAGCACTGGAACGCGGCAAAATACCCTTTCCTCACCAGCCAAGCGGGCTTTGCTTTTTCGTATACCCCATGGCTCAGCAAACTTACAAGCGGGATTCACATGCTTTACGCGTCAGGATACCGGGAATTCGGGGAAGGCGGCCTGAACGCGGTGAGTGCCTCGTTGCGTTACTTCACGTTTGGCGAGGTGGAGGTACCCGATATATCCGGCGAGTTTTGGCGGTCGGTGGCTCCTCACGAGCTGGCACTGGACGTGGCATACTCCCGGAGGCTCACGGCAACCTTCTCGGGAGCGGTGACGTTGCGGTATATTCGCGCCGATTACACCACGGGGGAAGACGAAATGACCCCGGGAAACGCCTTCTCGGTGGATATCGCCGGCTACAACGAGTCATACCTCCTCTTGGGGCGCTCGGAGGCACTTCTTGGATTAGGGTTTACTGTTTCGAATATCGGGACCAAGATCTCGTACGATGGGGGAACTACTAGCATGTTCCTCCCCGCCAACATGCGGTTGGGTGCTTCCCTGGGATACCCGTTGGACACGAAGAACACGCTCTCGGTGAGTATCGACCTGAACAAGCTGTTAGTGCCTACTCCTCCCCTGCCGAAGGAGGAAGAGACGCCGGATGAAACGTTACAGCGGATAGACGATTACAATAGTATTTCTTCGATCGGGGGAATTTTTCAGTCGTTTGGCGATGCCCCCGGTGGCTTCAAAGAGGAGCTGCAGGAGATTGCATGGTCGCTGGGCGCGGAGTACGTGTACGACAACCGGTTTTCCATCCGCGGGGGATACCACCACGAGAACGAGTACAAGGGGAACCGCCGTTACGTGTCTTTCGGTGCCGGCTTCCGTTCCAGCGGATTTCAGGTAGACGCGGCTTACTTGGTCTCGGTGACTCAATCCAACCCGATGGACCAAACGTTACGGCTCTCGCTGGGATTTGATATTGATGGATTGAGGCAACTCTTCCGGTAGTGCAATTTGATGATTTTCACGCAATGAGGATACGAGTAGGTTTTGGATACGATATGCACCAACTGCGGGCAGGGAGGGAACTCTGGCTGGGCGGTGTGAAGTTAGACCATCACGCGGGGCTGCAGGGCCACTCTGATGCCGACGTGCTGATTCACGCGATATGCGATGCCTTGTTGGGCGCGGCTAACCTGCGCGACATCGGGTACCATTTCCCGGACACGGCAGCGGAATACAAGGAGATAGACAGTACCCTGTTATTAGAAAAAACGGTCGCCCTGCTTGCGGAACACGGGTATAGCGTGAGCAATATCGACTCCACGGTCTGTGCCGAACAGCCAAAGCTAAACCCTGCCATCCCGGCCATGCAGGCGAGGTTGTCAGAAGTGATGGGAGTGAGCGCGGACGATATCTCAATCAAAGCGACGACCTCCGAAAAGATGGGGTTCGTGGGGCGAGAAGAAGGGATCACGGCCTATGCCGTGGCACTCATCCAAAAGAAGTGACCCGGTGATGGGCTTGCTCAGGTGGTTCAAACGGAAAAAACAATCGAGGGGGCACGGTGTTCATTCGCCTTTCGCGTTTGAATTAATCACGAAAGTCCTTCGTTCTCCACACGCGTACTATGCCTTTTTTGAAATTCCTGCCATGCTTCGCGAGTGCGGTCTCGACCCCGGGTTGGTTACCCCCTTTAACCATCTTTCCTTCCGGCTCCTGCGCCATTTCAATCCCCGGCATGTTTTGGAAATTAATCCCGGAAAAAGAATAAACACGCTGTTTCTACGCGAGGGTGCTCCCGATGCCCGGTATACCTGTTTCGAGACAGATCCGGCATCGCTGTCCTTCGCGCGAATGTTGCACACCTACAGAGAGGAGACTTGGCAGGATGGTCGCCGCCATGATGGTACGCGGGCGCCTCGCTTTGTCTCATCCTTCCCCCCGCCCCGGGAAGGATCCTTCGACGCGATCTTTCTCTACTTGGATAATGCTACCACGCCTCCTGTCGAGGCGCTACTGGAATTGGGACACGAGGGTGGTTTCTGGGTAATCCATCCCATACGGAAGGGAGCAGGAAAACAATTTTGGAGCAAGATCGTTAATGAGGAGAACATCAAGGTAACGTTCGATATGAAGGATACAGGCGTCGTGTTCCTTGACCCTTCGTTGACGCCGGCCCGTTATTTCGTTTAGCAAGAGCAGAAGCCGTGATGAGCAAATATCTAACTTTATAAATAGTTTTAATCATATGAAACCGACATGATTAAAATAATCATTAAACACCCGAAGGGAATGATTGTTTTAGTCATCAAAGGTTCCATATACCAACAAGAGAAAATAAAATAATCATATGAAGAAGAGCATTATATACACGAAGACCGGGGATAAAGGAAGCACCGCGCTGGTAGGTGGCACCCGGGTACATAAAACACACGTTCGGTTGGAGTCGTACGGCACCGTGGACGAGCTCAACAGCCACGTGGGGTGGCTGTGCCGGGAGGTGGAGGAGCAGGAGCATCGCGACTTCCTGCGATACCTGCAGCACAAGCTGTTTACCGTGGGCTCCTACCTCGCCACGGAAACCGAGAGCAAGGCTCCGAGGCAGGCAAGTATTATCACCGACAGCGATATCGAAC
>JBBACU010000078.1:0-8157 GCA_041656815.1 Proteiniphilum sp. | reverse complement strand
GAAGAAAAGGGCCTGTCGGACCTCGCGTCATCCCGCCGGGTATCACGGGAACCGCCACGGAATCCATAGGTGCCGCGAGACTCGTCCCGCGGGCTTTCTGAATCGTCTTGCCCGGCGCGTTGGGAACGGCGATAGCCTTCCTTGGAATTTCGTTTGTAGTGGTCGCTGTCGTGTGCCCGTTTTTCGCGCGGGGCATCCCTCTTGGGGCGGTCGTCCCGTTTTCCGGAGAAGATCTCGTACTCGCGCATCTCGCACTCGAGCGCCCCGTTGTACAAGAAAAAGCGCCGGGAGGGACGAAGCCCAATCGCGTCGAACGACTCTTTCCGGTAGCTGAGCACGTAGGCGCGATACCCGGTGAACACGTGTTTTAACCGCTCACCGATCATGGAATAGAGGCCTTCCAGTTCCTCCACCTTCATCCGCTCCCCGTACGGGGGATTGGTCATCAACACGCCACCCGGCGCCGGGGCCTCGGTATATTGCTGAAGGGGTTTCACGCTTAATTCGATCTGTTTTTTCAATCCAGCGTTCTTGATGTTCTTCTCCGCGATGTCAATAGCCCTGGCAGAAATATCAGAACCGATGATGGGGTGGTGTAATTCGCAGGCTCCCGACTCGTCGTTATAGATCGTGCTAAAAAGCTCTTGATCGAAATCGCTCCATTTCTCGAACCCGAAGTGTTGCCGGTGGATGCCGGGAGGGATACCCAAGGCAATCATGGCCGCCTCGATGAGCAACGTGCCAGACCCGCACATCGGGTCCACGAAAGCGCTTTCACCGCGCCAGCCCGATTTCAGGATCATTCCCGCCGCCAACACTTCATTGAGCGGTGCTTCGGTCTGCGCGAGCCGGTATCCTCTCTTATGCAACGATTCCCCGGAGCTGTCCAGCGAGAGCGTGCACTTGTTATGCGCCACGTGGATATTCAACACGATGTCCGGGTTGGAAACGCTGACCGACGGGCGCTTTTCGTATCGCTCGTAGAACCAATCGGCGATGGCGTCTTTTACCCGGTATGCCACGAATTTAGAGTGTGTGAAGATACGCGAGAATACCACCGCATCAATCGAGAAGGTGGTACCGAGAGAGAGGTGCTCCTCCCAATTCAGTTCTTTGATCGCTTGGTACACCTCGTCGGCGCTGTTCGCTTTAAAGGTGTAGATGGGCTTCAGGATACGCAGTGCGGTGCGGCAATGAACGTTGGCCTTATACATCAGCGCTTTATCTCCCGTAAACGACACCATCCGGGTACCGATCTCCACGCCGTTCGCGCCCAGTGCGATCAGTTCCTCGGCCAACACATCCTCCAGCTCCGCCATCGTCTTGGCGATCATCGGGAAGGGTTCCCTGTTACTCGTCAGTTTCCCGTCTTGTTCACTACTTTTCGTGCTGTCTATACTCAATCCATCAATGCCTTCGCTCTCGATCATTCTTTCTCCATTTTATAGGGGGTACAAAAATAGTGAAAGCCGAGAGAAAACGGGAATTTGTTCACAGTTCTCCCAAGCGTATCCTATTTTCTGCAAAGATACGTACAATTTACGACTTGAAATTCAGGAAGTATTACAACTTCACTTTAATTCGTTTTGCTTTCGATTCATTCCAGAAAGCATCTAAGGCGGTTACGGCATAGGTATACCGGGTGTTGCCTCCCTCGTAAGGCAGCACGAAGAAATTATCGGGGGTAATGCCCACGATATTTTCCGCCCGGTTGGTATCCACCTTCTCTCCACTTCGGAAGCGATAAACCACGAACCGTTGTGCTTTCTCGGGATTCCCCGGGGCCTTCTCGTGTTCCCATGCGAGGAAATGCATGTCCTCGGTAAAGACGTTCGCAAGTTTACGAACCGCCTTCGGGCGCCCATCGTGCATGTGGGTATACGCTGGAATCAACGAGGGTGCCCGATGGAGGTCTTGCCGCATAATTGTGGCTACCCCTTCGTAGTTCTCCAACACCTGGTACCCGTACCAGTAAGTGTTGCCGTGCACGAACGACATCTCGCGCGCTTGCCTGACCTTGGCCTCCAGTTCGTTTTTATCGATGCTTCGTTTCAGGTCCTGCCCGATATAGAGGGGTTGTTCAAAGTTATTGGCGTTCCACCAGTGCAACAAGGTGGTATAATCGGCCGCGGTATGGCCTCTCTCCCAGTAGAGCTGCGGCAGGTTGTAGTCGATCCACCCTTTTTCCACCCAAAGCTTGATATCGGCATAGAGGTCGTCGTAGTTCTGTAGCCCGTTGGTATCGCTCCCGTTGGGGTCGTTTCGCTTGTTCCGGTAAATCCCGAAGGGACTGATCCCGAAACGCACCCACGGCTTGGTACTCGCGATGGTGAGTTTAATTTGCTGGATGAGCAGGTTCACGTTGTTGCGGCGCCAGTCGTCCCGCTCCGAGGATGAAAAGCCCTGTGAAGCGGCGTACAGGTTGAAGCTTCTATCGTCGGGAAACGGTTCTCCCGCGACGGGATAGGGATAGAAGTAATCGTCCATGTGGATGGCATCCACGTCATACCGGGTGACGATATCGCGCACCACCTCGCAAACGAATCCCCGGTTCTCCGGCAATCCCGGATCGAAGTAGAGTTGGGTGCCGTACTGCACGAAACGATCGGGGTAGGTCCAGTAAATATGCCCCGGTGCCAAGTTATTATTGACGTTGGCCTTCGCCCGGTAAGGGTTGAGCCACGCGTGGAGTTCCATCCCTCTTTTGTGGCACTCCTCGATGATAAAAGCGAGGGGGTCAAAATCGGGATCATCGGGTGCAACGCCCTGTGTTCCGGTAAGGAACCGGCTCCATGGCTCCAGTTCCGAGCGGTAGAAAGCATCTGCCTCCGGCCTCACTTGGAAGATAACCGCGTTGATGCCCGCCTCGTGGAATTTCCGCACCATCTCGGTCAGGTAATGCTTCATCGCGGCGCTGTTCATCTGCCGGTAGCGGTCCTGCCATACTGTTTGCACCCACGCTCCCCGGAACTCGTGCTTGGGTGTGGCATCCGGTGATCTCGTGAGGGAGGTCTTCGAGGTACCGCAAGCGGTTATGAAGACAACAAAAAACAATAAAAAATAAACCCGTGAAAAACGTTCCATTTATTTCTGAAAAAGGATTGTTAGTACAAATTAGTTGAAGGGACTGCTCTCCGGGGAGAGATAAAGCCCTATTAAGGGATAAAGATATGATCGTCGGTCTCGATCAACTGGTCTGCCACGTGCTGCTTGGGATATACCACGAGCCGGTTATATTCCGGGAAACGGCTCTCCAAGCGAGTGGGCAAGCTTTCCAAGACCGGGATGTGGGAAATATATCCGGCCCGTGCCGAGATAAGGATGATCAAATCATCTTTCCGTATCATATCGCCACACGACATGGGGTTGCTCCAATCCACGAAGGGTTGAAACGTGCTATTTCCTATTTTTTTCTGTTCAGAGATAATTTGCCACGTATCGGGATGCCCTAATATGAGGACCGGGATTGACAACTCCGAAGAAAGTTTTGCCACTTTGCTCACCCACAAGTCGAAACCATCCTCTTTTTCAGCCAAGGGCGGGGAGATCACAACGATCCGCTTGTTTGAAATAAGATTCTGTTCCACGTGGCAAACAAAAAGGTTTTTATCCATGCTCTTTATGATCAGGTCTACTTTCTCACCCAGCAGCTTATCCCATAACCCGGCGCGGCCGGGCCATCCCAAGATAACGATATCCGACATAGTTTCTCGAGCAATCCGCGTGATGCCGTCTGCCGGGTTATGGTCGATGGTGGTGATGATATCCACGTTCACCTCCGCGGCGGTGGCAGTAGAGACGAAATCCTGTAGTTGCTTCCTGAAACTCACGATATTCCTTTCCGCTTCCTCGTTATTCGGCACCACTCCCAGCAAGGAGACGGAGTTCACCGATTTTTTATCTTTCAGCAAGAGCGCCAATTCCACGTGTTGCCCGATATTGGTAGGGTTAGCGATGGGAACCAATACTTTCTCTTGGGCAAATTCACCCAACACGGCAGGGCTGAGCGGTTCATCCTCTTCCATGATCACGATCTTTTTAGCCGCTCGCTGCGTGAATATCGACGCCACGATGCAAGTGATAAGGATAAGGATGATGGTGCCGTTTAGGATATACACGTCCAGTATGCCTGCCCGGTATCCCACGAGAATGATGGCCAAGGTTGCTGCCGCGTGCGAGCTGCTTAAGCCAAAAATAAGGTTTCGTTGGGTAGGCGAATAGCGGAATGATTTCTGCGTGGCCCACGCTGCCAGCCATTTACCTATTACTGCTACCACGGTGAGCGTTACCGCCACGATGAGGGTCCACGGCCCATCTAGCAACACGGTGACATCGACCAGCATTCCCACCGAGATCAGGAAAACAGGGATGAAAAGGGCATTCCCGAAGAACTCGATCCGGTTCATCAATGCCGACGAATGAGGGATCAGCCGGTTGAGCGCCAGTCCAGCGGCAAATGCCCCGATAATAGGCTCAATCCCTCCTACCTCCACGAGAAAGCCTGCCGCGAACACCACGAAAAGAACAAAGACGAACGTGGAATACTTCTCGGGGGTTGCTCGTTGAAAAAACCATTTGGCAAGGCGAGGCACTCCTACAAACATGATGACAGAGAAGAGCCCCAGCGAGAGCAGGAGCCTCAAGAGAAAAGCCCCGTCCAGCTCACCCGTACTATTGGACAAGATCAAGGCCAGGATGATCAACACGGCGGTATCGGTAAAGATGGTCCCTCCCACGGTAATGGCGACCGCTTGGTTGCGGGCCACTCCCATCCGGCTCACGATGGGATAAGCCACCAGCGTGTGGGTGGAAAACATGCTTGCCGTGAGAAAGCTGGCATTCGCGTCAAACCCCAAGAGGTAATGACAGACAGGGAAACCAATAACCAAGGGGATCATAAACGTGTAAAAACCAAAAGCGAGGCTTTTGTTCTTGTGATGCAAGAACTCGCCCAAATCGAGTTCCAACCCGGCGATGAACATGATATAGAGAAGCCCTATCATGGAAAACATCTCCACGCCGGCATGGCTATCACTGATCCAGTTAAGCCCGTACGGTCCAACAATGACACCTGCCACGATCAGGCCGATGATACTGGGCACATTGAGCCGGTTGAGCAGGATAGGCGCCAAAAGGGCTATCGATAAGAGCACGGTAAATATCAATACCGGATTGGAAAACGGCAAAGTAAATTGATGCTGCAATTCAGACAGAAAAGTTTCCATTCGAGTTACGTTTGAGGTTTGGGTAACAGCCCGCGCGAGGAGAGCTCCCCCTCGATTTAAAAGACAAAAATAACTATTTTATTTGACTTGAGGGAAAGTAGCGTCAATTAGTTAATAAAGAGTGAACGGCCAAAAGATATGTCCTTGTTTTCGAGATAAAATCCTTACCTTCGCGGGTTAGAGCAATGACAATATGAGCAATTCCAAGCAAATCGAAATAAAAGGCGCGCGCGTCAACAACCTCAAGAATATCGACGTGAATATCCCGCGCAACACGTTCACCGTGATCACCGGCCTCTCCGGCTCCGGGAAATCTTCCCTCGCGTTCGACACCCTCTACGCGGAGGGGCAACGCCGCTACGTGGAGAGCCTGTCGGCTTACGCTCGCCAGTTCCTGGGGCGGATGAACAAGCCGGAGTGCGATTACATCAAGGGTATCCCGCCGGCCATCGCCATCGAACAGAAGGTGAACACCCGCAACCCCCGCTCCACGGTGGGCACCTCTACCGAGATCTACGAGTACCTCCGCCTCCTCTACGCCCGAGTGGGTAAAACCATCTCGCCCGTTTCGGGGCAAGAGGTGAAGCGCCATTACGTGCACGATGTGGTGGAGAAGATGCAGGAGTACCGCGAAGGCACTCGCCTCGCGGTGCTGGCACGAATCCAACTCCGAAATGGACGGGGCCTCCAAGAGCAGTTAGAGATCCTGATGAAAGAGGGGTTCACCCGGGTAGACGTGGGGGAGCAGTTCTACCGGATCGACGAGCTGCTGCAACAGAAAGAACTTCCCCCGGCCGAGGAGGTCCTGCTGGTGATCGACCGGCTCTCTTGTTCGTCGGACAAAGCAACCGTTAACCGGCTCTCCGACTCGGTGGAGACCGCCTTCTTGGAGGGAAACGGCGAATGCATCATCCGCTTCTGGGCCGGAGAGGGCATCGAGACGTATACCTTCTCCAACCGGTTCGAAGCCGATGGCATCGTGTTTGAAGAGCCGACCGAGCTCATGTTCAACTTCAACAGCCCCGCCGGCGCCTGTCCCAAGTGCGAGGGGTTTGGCAAGATCGTGGGCATCGACGAGAACCTGGTGATTCCCGACAAGAGCCTCTCCGTCCAGGAGGAATGCGTGCAGTGTTGGAAAGGGGAGAAGATGAGCGAGTGGCGGCGCGAGTTCGCGCGCAACGCGTACAAGGCCGACTTCCCGATTCATCGGGCGTATTACGACCTGACGGACGAGGAACGGGATATCCTCTGGAACGGACGGCACGACTTGGACATCTACGGCATCAACGATTTCTTCGGGATGCTCGAGCGCAACCTTTACAAGATACAATACCGGGTGATGCTGGCACGCTATCGCGGCAAGACCGAGTGCACCCTCTGCAAGGGCGCTCGCCTCAAGCAAGAAGCCCTCCACGTGAAAGTGGGCGGGAAGTCGATTTCCGAGTTGGTGGTACTGCCCGTCACCGAGTTGATTCCTTTTTTCGACCGGTTGCAGTTGAGCGAGTCCGAGGCAGCCATCGCGGAACGGCTGCTCACCGAGATACGTAACCGCCTCCAGTTCCTCTTGGACGTGGGCCTTGGCTACCTCACCCTCAACCGCCTCTCCAATACCCTGTCGGGGGGCGAGAGCCAGCGCATCAACCTGGTGTCTTCGCTGGGAAGCAGCCTCGTGGGTTCGCTCTATATCCTCGACGAGCCCAGCATTGGACTCCACTCGCGAGACACCCACCTGCTTATCGAAGTATTAAAGGAGCTGCAAAAACCCGGCAACACGGTGGTGGTGGTCGAACACGACGAGGAGATCATCCGGGCCGCGGACTACATCATCGATATCGGCCCCCTCGCGGGCCGTTTAGGCGGAGAGGTGATTTACCAAGGCAACGTTTCGGAACTGGAGGAGAAGAGTAACAGCTACACGGTGAAATACCTCACGGGTGAAGAGCAGATAGAGGTTCCTGCCGCGCGGCGCAAGTGGAATAACTACATCGAGGTAAAAGGAGCCAGGCAAAACAACCTGAAAAATATCGACGTGAAGTTCCCGTTGAACGTGATGACCGTCGTCACTGGCGTGAGCGGATCAGGGAAATCGTCGCTGGTGAACGACGTCCTTTTCAACGCGCTGCAACACGAGTACAAGGAGGTACCCTTGCAACGTGCCGAGTTCAACGGCATCTCGGGCGACATCAAGTTAATGAACGCGGCGGAGTACGTGGACCAGAACCCGATCGGCAAATCGTCTCGCTCCAACCCGGCCACCTACCTCAAGGCGTTCGACGAGATCAGGAAACTCTTCGCGGCCCAACCCCTGGCCAAGCAGATGGGATTCACCCCGGCCTACTTCTCGTTCAACGTGGAGGGAGGCCGATGCGAAGAGTGCAAGGGCGAGGGCACCATCACCGTGGAGATGCAGTTCATGGCCGACATCGAGCTGGAGTGCGAATCGTGCCACGGGAAACGTTTTTCACCCGAGGTGCTGGAGGTAGAATACAAGGGAGTATCCATCCACGACGTGCTGGAGATGACGGTCAGCCAAGCCATCGATTTTTTCGGGCAACAAAAAGGAACCACCGAGAAAAAGATAGCCAAGAAGATACAACCGTTGCAGGACGTGGGGCTGGGATACCTCAAGCTGGGACAATCTTCCTCTACCCTATCCGGTGGCGAGAACCAACGGGTAAAGCTGGCCTTCTACCTGGGAGAAGAGAAATCACGCCCCACCCTGTTTATCTTCGACGAACCCACCACGGGATTACACTTTCACGATATCAAGACACTGCTTGAAGCGTTCGACGCGCTCATTGAGCGAGGCCACACGGTGATTATCATAGAGCACAACATGGAGGTAATCAAGTGTGCCGACCACATCATTGACATCGGTCCCGAAGGCGGCAAAGCCGGTGGGCACGTGGTCTGTGAAGGAACACCGGAACAG
>JBBACU010000077.1:0-8184 GCA_041656815.1 Proteiniphilum sp. | reverse complement strand
GGCTTCCTCCTTTAAATACTGCCGGATTCCCGTTGGCATCGGCGTACTGTATAAACGGGGCGGGGTCGGGGAGAGGGCGCACCCGGAACTCCTGGGCCGCCATTTGACGGATGACCCCGCCGGTTGTGCGCGCCGAGACGGTGATCACGGCATCTTGTCCGATCGTCGCGGGGCGAGCCACCCACCGGTTCCCGCTACGGGTGAGCGTGCCATTACTCATGCTTGCCTGCACTTCTCCTTGCGGGATGCCCGGCACGGAGATGCTTACCTCGTTGTCGATGCCCGCGTACAGCACGTTGGTCAGCACGGGAGCGATGGAGGCCATTGGTTCGATCACGGTGTAGCTGCTCCGGAACGGGTGGCGTGTCACGGAACCGTCGCTGCCGGCCATCTCCAGGTAACCTTCCAGCGGGAAAGTACCCGCACGGGATGCCGGTACGGAGAAGCGCCCTTTTTCCGCGACGTCCAACATGTTTCCATTCACGAAGACCGACGGGGAACGCGTGGTGTCTTCCGCCGCGAGAATCACCCGGGCATTGTAGGTGCCGCCCTGCACCACGATATCGGATTCCGGGATCAGGTACGCGTTGAGGCGGTTCATCCGGAAGTCGCCGCCGTCCACGTTATGGAGGATATTGGTCAGGGCTTCTCCTTCCGATGCACGGATATCGTTTTCTATCTTCGTGAGCAGGGTCACGGCAGCTGCCAGCGGCATCTGCTCGAACAGGGAAGCCTCCCAGCTTTTATTGCCCGACCGGGGGATGGTACCGAGGTTTTTCTCGATGATGGATCGGCGTGACGGGTCGGAAACGGCTTCCACGAGCGAGTTCCGGTAGTCGTCGATGGCTTCCCTCAGTTTTTTCCCTTCCCCGTTAATGGGGGAGAGCATTACTACCGAGGCGGCTTCCAAATCGTCTTTCCGCCGGATATTTTCGAGGTCGGCCCGTTTCCCGTCGGCCTCTCGCACCATTTTTAGCTTTAGCTCTCCGATGTATCCCGCAAGGGAATCGCTCGCGGCACGTACTTGGCTCCCTTTGATATACCATTCGCCTGCCTTCTCGGGGTTGCGGGTGTTATAGGCCGTCAGTTCCTCCATGATGAGCCTGTTTCTCTCCAGCAGCGTGGCGGATGAATCTCCCAGGCTGTCGTCCACCAGTTTGAAGCCGTCCAGCACTTCGACCGAGACATTCAACGCCAGCATTGCGATGAACACCAGATACATCACGTTGATCATCTTCTGCCGGGGGGAGTGGGGGCTGTTTACTGCCATACAATGGATGGTTTAGGCATACGGGTTTTCGGGATTGTTGCCGCGGTTCGCGGTCATCGCGTGGAGCATGCGGCCGTAGACTTCGTTCAGCTCCTTGAGCTGGTGGGCCATCTTCTCGGTCTCTCTCTTGATGGATGCCCCGTCGGGAAACGCATCGCTGTATTCCGCGCGTAGGCGGTCTAATCCGCGGTTGATCTGTTCAATGGCACCAATCTGGCTGCTGATGCCCTTCAGTTGGATTTCGTAGATGGAGTTGAGGCCGGACAGTGTGCGGTTCAAGTTTTCTATCTGGCGGCTGTACTCTTCGGTGCCGGCCGCGAGGTCGGGGATGAATGTTGCTTGATGTTCTTCGGGGGAACCCGGGCGGGTGTCCCATGAAGCCGGTCGGGATGTTTCGGGATGATGCGCTTCTCGGGGAGCGGGGGCGTGATGAGCACGGTGCCGTGCCGTGCCGGTAGCTTGGTGCGCGGGGTTGGGGTCGTCTTGGCCTTCGGGAGAGTTGCCGCCAAGTGCCGGAAAGACCTGTTCCCATGCATAATCTTGCACGGGCCTGTCAAATGCCGAAAGGGTAAAGACGATTACCTCGGTCATCATTCCTATAAAAAGCATCTCGTTGCCAAAGGGGAAATGGAGCAATTTAAACATGGCGCCAAGGATCACGATGGCGGCCCCGATGCTGTAGGCGAAATTGATAAATCGTTTTCCCCGCTCGGTCTGTAGGAATCGTTCTAACCGGTTTTTATATCTGCTGTAGGCGTTCATAGATTTGTTATTTTTGCCATCCGCGCGTGCAATGGGTGTCGCGCGGTTGTTGTTCGTGTACTGTTCTCGTGCAGCGGGTTTATTTTCCCGTGCTGACCTGCGTGCGCACGCAACGGAACCCGATGTAGGAGCGTCCCCGGTCTTGGTGCTCCCGGTCGCGTGCTCCCGGTTGGATAAATGCGGCAATGTCTTTCCACGACCCTCCCTTCACTACCTTCCGGGTCATCGTGTGCGGATCCGTTTCGGAGGCGTTATGGCGATACTCCGGGTTCATATCTCCCATCAGCTCGTTGCCCGCTTCGGTAAAGGCGGTAGAGGTCCATTCCGCCACGTTGCCTGCCATGTCGTATAATCCGTAGGGATTAGGTCGGTAGCTTCTCACTCTGGCAGTGATCAGGTGGTTGTCTGCCGCGTAGGCGCCTTCTCCCGGCTTGAAGTTGGCTTGATAACAATCCCCGTCACTGATACCCCCCTCAAACCCTTGCGCCGCCATCTCCCATTCTGCTTCGGTAGGCAGGCGGTACCGTTCAATAATCAGGTTGTCGCGGTTGATGCTTCGGCGGAGGAAGAGGGTGCGCCACTCGCAGAAGGCATTAGCCTGTTCCCACGAAACGCCCACCACCGGGTGGTGCGCGTAGGCGGGGTGTGAAAAGTAGTGGCGCAGGTAACGTTCGTTGTCCGCGTCGGGGAAATCGTTCACCCAGCAGGTGGTATCGGGGTAGATATTCACGATGCGGGTGTGCACGAAGTCGTAGAGGCTGCTCAACGGGCGGGTGATGGTTTCGTTCACGACCCGCCCGTCCGGGGCGATGTATGCCGTATCTTTCGTGATCAGTATGGTTTCATTGGGGACGATAGCGAGGCCTGTATCGAGTGATCGTTCCGCGGGGTTCAGCCTGTATTGGCGGCGGGCTGCTTCGGCCGCGTCGAACCACTCGTAGCGGAAGTTCAATTGACGAACGTCCAGCATACGTTTTCCCGTGACGGGATGCGTGGTATAGAGGCTGTTGATGGCGGCTTCTTCCTCTTCGGTATTTCGTGTCCACGGGATGGGGAGTGACCAGTTGAGGCGGGGCGGTACCGGATCGCCATACTCGTCCTCGGTGATCTTGTAGAAGTCGTCTCCCGCGTAGGCGGGGTCTGCCAGCCGTTCACGGATAATGGAGTCTCGTACCCAGTAAACGAACTGCTTGTATTGCGAGTTGGTGATCTCGGTTTCGTCCATCCAGAAGTTGTCGACCGACACTCCCCGCGAACTGAGGCTCAAACCCCACAATGAATCTATTTCACCCGCCCCCATCGTGTAGGCTCCCCGGGATACCAGTACCATGTTGTAGGGAGTTGGCTCCTCCCATACCTTGCCGACAGGCACGCCGGTAAGCTCCCCGCCGATGCTACTGCCAATCCCCCGCCTCCCGCAGGAGATAATAACGGTCAGCAACAGTATACATAAGACCCATCTTCTCATCCAATGAAAAATTAATAATTTGTATTATGCTTATAGCTAAATATCTCGACTTTCACTATTTCGTGACCCGTCGTCGATTCACTGAAGTTAGATTTTTCCTCGCTATGGCATCGCTCGAACAAGTTCGATGCTGCTCATTTAGCTTAGCGGAAAAATTCACAGGCTATCTGATAAATAACTCGCTGCGCTCAAACAGCTTATCAGATCACGCCTGGTTCATCGGACGGGTGCCCCACAAAATAGCTTTATGTCTTATATTTAGCTATACAATCAGTTTGTAACGAACTAACTATAGCAACCGGATGCTCTTGTGGGGTTGGCGTTTTGGCTTGAACGAGTCCACGGGTAAATTGTACCGTAGGTATACCTCGTGCCCGCTCCCGCTATGTTTACCGATTTCGCCGGTGTAGAGCTCGTAAGCGTATCCCAGTTCCATCCCGTGTAGCGTGGCACCGGCGAAAAAAGCATACCCTTCGTCCATTTTCCACGATGCGCCTCCCGAGAACTTCCGGTCGTATACCAGCCGAAGCGCGGTTTGTACGCGCGTTACTCCCGCGATACTTTGCACCCGTGCTGCCGGTTGTAATTCTAACGGATGAAACAGGCGAATATTGCATCCGGCCATTAAATTATACGCGCGAGGTACGTGAGTGGTCAGGGAATCAGCTGGAAGAGAAGTCAGGTTAATGGTGTCATTATATACCGGAAAGCGAGGTTGAAGGGCGTGCAGGACAGATAGGCCCACGAAAGCGTGTTGCCCCGTCCACGAGATGCCAACATTCAGGTCGAACAGTTTTTTCTTGACCTCGGTTACCTCAAAGGCACGTTGCGCGCGTATAAGGGTATCCCCCATCAAGTTTCGGCTGCCGGCATCAAAGTTCAACTCGTGCATTCCCGCTTGCAGGCCGATGTTCAGGAACCCGCTGCCAATCTCTTTCTTGAAACTGTACTGGGCTGCCAAGAGGGAGTTCCGGAGCGTGCCGGTCGTCTCGGTATATGCCACCAGCCCCGCACCGTGCCTTCTCCCGAAGAATTCAAACGGCATATCGGCAGTGACAACGAACTGCCGGGGGGCGTTCTCGATCTTGCTCCACGGGTAACGGTAAAGGGCGGCTGTCCGGATAGCTTCCTTCTCTCCCGCGAACGAGGGGTTGAGGTAGCTTCGTACTGCCCAAGGCTGGCTGAACGAGGCATCCCACTGCGCCTGCACCGGCGAGAGAGCCTGCAGGAGCAAGGGGATGATCAATAAGAACCGCCGCTTTTCCATTGCAAGTATAACGGAAAAGCGGCGGGAAAATTGCGCGTGAAGAGAAAAATTACGCGAGGCTCTCCGGTTTCACTCGCATCACGCTTAGTGCCTTGAGCATCCATTTGGGAAGGGCCTTTTCGGGATCCCTGTTTTTCAGGTTGATGCTTAGTCCCAGTTTTTTCACGACCGGCACCTTGTGGGTCTCCACGAACTCGATCAGCGTGCCGTCCGGGTCCTCGATATAGGCAAACTGCCCCGCGGCGTCACCCATGTCGAACGAGCTGCCCTCCTTGAACTGTTGAGTTGTATCCACGGTGAAGGGATACCCCAGCTCCGCGCACCACTTACCCAACGCGTTCATATTCCGGATATCGAAACATACTTGGATAAAGCCCGGATCGCCCCAGAAACGTCCTTCATAGAGTTTCTTCGGGGTTCGCTCCAATGCCTGGACCAGCTCGATGGTGGAGGGGCCAAACAGTTGGCTGAAGCTTCCTTTTCTTGGTTTGGAATGGGTCAACAAGCGTCGGCGGAATTTTTGTGTTCCCGAGGGAAGGGATTCGAAATCGGGGAACACGCCCGTTTCGTCGGCAAGGATGGTGTCGTAGCCCAGGATGTCCCGGTAGACCGTCATTGCGCGGTCGATATCGGTAACGCCAATCGTCACGCCCGCCACACCGGCGGTTAATCGTCCCTCGTCCTTGAAGATGTAATTGTCGTGCACCACTTGAAAGAGGTTCCCGTACGGGTCTTTCAGGTAGAAGGTTTGTTGCCCGTCGATATTCTTGTTCAGCCCTCCCACGATGTTTGCTTTCGGGTTACGGGAGAACGCCTCGAACGCGCGGGCCACGTCTCTGCTCTTTACCTTGCAGACCAAGACGCCCAGGTCGCCCATGTTCAGTTCGAAACCGAGCGGCCGGGGTTTCCGCTCCGCGTACTGCCATACTTCGAAGCCGCCGCCACCTTGCATGTTTACCGCGATCGCGGCATGGCGTCGTTGGGGCTTACCCCCGGTGTAGGGCAGCATCAGTTCCGCTACCTTGTTGTCCTCCAGGATACGGATATCCATGTTGAACAGCTCGATGTAGTACTTCCAAGCCTCGTACAGGTTCTCTACGCCGATACCCACCTGTTGGATTCCAGAAATGATATACCCGTTGTTACTATCCATTGTATGTTATTATTTAACGGGATTCATCCCGTTTTTAACGTTATGTTTTGATTTATAAAGAAGAGCCGCCCCGTGAAAAAGGGTACTCGTCGCGCGGTTGCCGAGTCCGCGTTGAAAGATCCTTCTCGATCAGGTTGCCTTGATTTTCCGGACCATCGTTCGTGCCAATCCCGGGAAGAACCGTTTAATATAGACCATGAGTAACTCTTTGCCGCCGACGAGCACTTCCGGCTTCCGTTTCTTGATGGCCCGTACGATCTTTTCTGCCGCTTTTTCGGCCGGCATGCCGGTCTCTTGCCCCTCGTCCATTTGGGCGTGCTTGCTGCCGTCGGCCTCCAGCGCGTTGTAAGAGATGTTGGTATGTATTCGTCCGGGGCAAACCATCACCACCCGGATGTTCCGGTCGTAATACTCCGCGTGGACCGTCTCGAAGAAGCCGTGGAGGGCAAACTTTGAAGAGGCATAGGCGGAACGGAGCGGGAAACCGAACTTCCCCGTGATACTGCTGGTCACGGCCACGGTGCCGCCCCCCTTCACGATCATGCTGGGCAGGAGCCGTTTCGCAATCTTGACCGGCGCGAAGAAGTTGACCGCCATGATCTTCTCGTCCACGCTATACGCGGTGTCAAGGGCTTTGGAGCGTTGGCTGATCCCGGCATTGAGAAAAGCGATATCAATGGTGCCGAAAGTGTCGATTGCCTTGTCCACCAGCCCGTCGATCCCTTCCAAGGCGGAAAGGTCGTAGGGCAATATCTCGCACCGTGCTCCCAAGCGAATACAGGTTTCTTGCACCTCCTTTAATCGTTCTACCCGCGTCGCGGTGAGGATCAGGTTGGCTTGTTCTTTCGCCCAGAGGTACGCGCACGCTTCGCCGATACCCGACGAGGCGCCCGTGACCCATATCGTTTTACTTGTTTGCATGTTAAATTTCAGATTCCGGATTAATCATCACATCATCACATCATCACATCATCGAATCGTCTCATCATCACATCATCTATTGGTACATTGGCACATTAGTCTCATTAATCACATTAAGTTAGTCCCGCAGTACCTCGTTCCATAGCTGTGTGCGGAAGTCGTTCATGGAGTGCGGCTCGCACTCGTCCACGTTTTGCACGTTGCGCGAGGTGTAGATCATCTGTTCCAAGAAGTAAGGCGCACGGTTGGCTCCCTCCCCGAGGTTGATCAGCACCGTTTCGCCGTCTTTGATCAGGTTCTTTTTCAGGGCGATGAAGAAGCCGGCCATGCACACGGCCGAGGCAGGGCCCGGGATAACCTTCTTCTCGTAGGCCATGAGTTTACCCACGGGCAGGAGTTTCTTCTCCCGCATGCGCAGGAAGCTACCGCCCGATTCTTTCACAAGCTTGGCCACGATGGGATAACTGGCCGGGTTGCCGGTGGCCAAGGTCGGCACTTCGGTCTCCGGGTTTTCGATGATGGGATAATTTTTCTCGAACCCTTCCGGGAAGCCCGCGGCCTCGGCATCCTCCCACGCGCGCACCATCGGGTCGCATGCATCGGTCTGCACCAGTAGGAAACGCGGGTTCTTCAAGTCGGGATAGATCTCCTTGATGTCGCGGATCCCCTTGTCGATCGCGATGGGGCCCGTTCCCCCACTGACGGCTTGGATATAGACATCGGGTATTTGCTCCATCTGGCGGAGCCACTCGAAGACCATCGTCTTTTTGGCTTCCACCCGGATGGGGTCGATATTCCCGGTCGATAACGGGATATTATGCATCGCGGCGTACCCCGCGGCAATCTCTTTTGCCTTGGCGTAATCGCCCATCACCCGGAAGACCTGCTGCCCGTACGAGCTGATGGTGGCTTCCGAGGTTTTGATGGCATCCTCGGGCATGAAGACCGAGCAGTTCACGTTGGCCATGGAGAGGTACATGGCATAGGCCGTGGCCGAGTTCCCGGTGGAGGCGATGCAGTACTGATCGATCCCGATCTCTTTAAAGAGACTGGCAGCCAGCGAGGCCGCGATGTCCTTGAAGGTGCCGGTTCCCCCGTTGAGGTCGTTCCGGTACACGTTCACCTTGATATCGAGGCCATACTCTTTTTTCGCGAACTCCTCCAAGAAGGACCACTGCTCCACGGGGATGGCTCCCTCCCCTTTGGAGACGATGTGCCTCCGGCGCAACAAGGGCAGGAAAGGGAAGTAGTGCCAGAAGCTGTCGGGCGTGCGTTTCATGATGCGGGGCAACCGCTGGTACCTACGGTTATAGGATACCTCGGAGTGCTTGCTCCCGCACTTG
>JBBACU010000076.1:0-8246 GCA_041656815.1 Proteiniphilum sp. | reverse complement strand
GGCCCCCGCAATTTTTTGTTGCACGTTTGTCCAATCGACCTCCACTATCTCGTTTTCCCTGTCTAGCGAACTCGGGTTATGCAGGCTCACGTCCAGCCCGTTTTTCGTGGACTGGCATCCGGTGATGACCGTTATTATCAAAAGCAGCGTCAAGAGTTTTGTTTGCATATAGTTGCTATTCAATTAGAAATTAGCAATGAATAATTAAGGATGCAGGTTGATATTCCAACGCCTTCGTTAGAAGATGCATCCGAAAAACCATTAATTAGCATATTGGCACATTATTCTCATCGGCACATTCGTTACGGTTGTTTACCGATGTACGCCAAGATGCCGCCATCCACGTAGAGGATATGCCCGTTCACGAAATCGGAGGCGGCCGAAGCAAGAAACACGATGGGCCCCTTCAGGTCTTCGGGTGCTCCCCAGCGCGCTGCCGGTGTTTTGGAAATAATAAACGTGTCAAAGGGGTGGGGTGTCCCATCGGCTTGTTTCTCTCGTAGCGGCGCGGTTTGCGGGGTCGCGATGTATCCCGGCCCCAGGCCATTTACCTGGATATTGTGACCGCCCCACTCGGAGGCGAGGGTACGGGTAAGCATTTTCAGCCCCCCCTTTGCAGCCGCGTACGCGGCGACCGTCTCGCGTCCCAGTTCGCTCATCATGGAGCAGATGTTGATGATTTTTCCTCCTCCCCGCCGGATCATGGAAGGCGCTACCGCTTTCGAGAGGATAAAAGGAGCCACCAGATCCACGTCGATCACCTCTTTGTACTCTTCCACCGCCATGTCCACGGCGGGAACGCGCTTGATGATCCCGGCGTTGTTGACCAGGATATCGATCGCGCCCATCTCCTTTTCGATGGTCGCGGCCATCTCTTTCACTCCTTTCTCGTCCCGGACATCGCGCACGAATCCCCTGGCTTCGAAGCCCAGCTCCCGGTACGCTTCCAGCCCTCGTTGCATGGATGCCTCGTTTGAGCTGTTGAAGGCAACCCGTGCCCCTGCTTCTGCCAGGGCAGCCGCCATGGAAAAACCGATTCCGTGGGCAGCACCCGTTACCAAGGCTACTTTGCCGTTTAAATTAAAGCAATCCATTTCTTCCTTATCTTAAATCAACAATCTTTGAAAAGTCTTGATCCCCGTAATCGAGGTTCTCTCCTGCCATGCCCCAAATAAAGGTGTAGTTGCTCGTGGCGGCACCGGAATGGATGGACCATTCGGGCGAGAGCACGGCTTGGTCGCCCCTCATCCAGATATGGCGTGTTTCGGTAGGTTCTCCCATGAAGTGGCAAACCGCTTGGTCGTCGGGCACCTCGAAATAAAAATAGGCCTCCATCCGGCGCGAGTGCACGTGTGCCGGCATGGTATTCCAAACACTCCCCGGTGCCAGTTCGGTCATACCCATCTGTAGCTGGCAGGTGGGCAACACCTGGTTCACGATCATTTTGTTTATATTCCGGTGGTTGGAACTTTCCAAAGAGCCCATCTCTGCCACTTCAGCATCCGCCTTGGTGATTTTCTTGTCCGGGTGGTTCCGGTGGGCCGTGGCCGAGTTGAAATAGAACTTCGCCGGTTTTGTCGCGTCATCGCTCTCGAAGTAGACCTCCCGGTCGCCTGATCCAAGGTAAAGTGCCTCTTTATAATCGAGTTCAAAAACCGTCTCTCCTACTTTTACCTTTCCTTTTCCCCCGACGTTAAAAATACCGATTTCACGGCGACGAAGGAATACAGGTTGCTTCAATGGGTCGATCGCTTCCAGATGCAGATGCTCGTTTACTGGCATTGCCCCGCCTACAACCAGCCGGTCGTACATGGAGTAAACCATATTCACTTCATCCGGTCCGAATACCCTTTCAATTAGGAAATCTTCACGCAGTCGTTTTGTATCGTAGGATTTCACGTCCCTGGGATTCGCGGCGTAACGTAATTCGTAATTTGTGATCATAATTCTTATCTCTTAGCTTATTTATTTAAAAAATCTTCGGGCGGGATTGAAACCTGATTCACTGGATCGCTGGATCGCTTTGTTTACAAAAGTAATAATATTTTTAATTGTGGACGAACACGGTTGCTTCTTTTTTAAGAAATGCTGTCATTTGTGGATGTTAGGTCGAATTTTTATAATTAATCCGGCTTTTTTAAAGGAAAGCTGATCGTTTCCTACCACGTTCTTTGATGTGATTGTCCGGTAGCGATCGGCAATTAAAAGAGCGATTGATTTTTTTCCAGTTTTTGTTTCCGTGTCAATGCCTCCAAGAAATAGTAATCAGCATACACGAGGGGAACATCGATTTCTGAATTCAATGATTTTGCGCCCGTGCTGTGCAACAACAGGAAACCGGCATTTGTATGTAACCCGGCCCGGTAATGGTTGGTCAGGTTCTCCAAAATAGTGTCGGCCCATTGCTTGTACTGGCCTGCCTTTTCTCCGCCGTAACTACTCAGTTCGTATAGTGCCGACGCGGTGATGGTGGCCGCGGAAACATCCCTCGGCTCGTCGGGAATACCGGGTGCGTCGAAATCCCAGTAAGGAATCAAATCCCCGGGGAGGTTCGGGTGCGAGAAGATAAAGTCCGCGATCCGGTTCGCGTGCGTACGGTATGCTTCCTCTTTTGTTTCACGGTATGTCATGGTATACCCGTATAATGCCCACGCTTCACCTCGGGACCACGTGCTTTCATGCGCGTACCCCTGGTGGGTATGCCTGTTGAGTACTTCGCCGGTGATGGTGTCATAATCTACCACGTGGTACGTGCCGTAATCAGGGCGGAAATGATTTTCCATTGTTTTATCCGCGTGACTTACCGCGATAGCATAGAAGATAGAGTCGCCGCTCTCTCTTGTAGCCCAGAACAGGAGTTCCAGGTTCATCATGTTGTCGATGATTACCGGACATTCCCATTTATCCCCATTATGGTCCCATGAACGGATAATCCCGGCGTTGGGTTTATACCTAGAAGCCAGCGAGCGTGCCGCGTCCATGACAATCTCCCGGTAATCTGCCCGGTTCGTCAACCGAAGCCCGTTCCCAAAGCTATTATAGACCATGAATCCAAGGTCGTGGGTACCCTTGTAGTTCCTGAGTCCCTCGAGATTAGCGGTAAACTCTTCAGCCTTTGCCCTCCATTTTTCCTCTCGAGTGTATTCGTATATGAACCACAGCTCGCCGGGAAAGAACCCGCTTGTCCAATCTCTCGGTCTCACCATTATTAGGTTTCCTTCTTCATCTATCGTGCGCGGGCTAACCAGTGGATTCCTTGCCTTCGTTTCGGCATCTCTACTGTCATTCTGTTTCACGAGATGCACCAGTTCCAACGTGTGTTCGATTTGCTGTTCGGCGAACCGGAAATTTTGTTGAATGATATCTGATTTGCAGGACTGGGTAGATAGTGACGTTGCAAGCAGAATAATGACCCCGAACAATTTGTTCATATGATTAAGCTATTTAACGTGAATAAAGTTAATAAGACATTGTATGTGAGCTAAAAACATTCATTATCGACTTTTAATAAATAATATTAGTGAAGTTCTTGTAATAATCGATGGTCTCTTTGGTTAGGATGTCAAGTTGAACGTAATTTTGCACGCTAACCGGCTGCTTGAAAACCAAGAACTCGAGCAGTGTTTTCATGGCAAAGAAACCTTGGTATTCCGGTCCTTGGCCGATGAGGAAGTCGATTTGCTCATTTTTAAGAGCTTCCACGTTCGCGGAAGTGAGGTCCATGCAAATCATCTTTACCCCCATGATGTTGTTGGCGGAGAGGTAATTCGCGATAAAGTTTCCTCGTGAATTCATGACCACGATGCCGGGAATATGCTCGTTGTTTTTGAAAAATTGCGAGAGATACCTCTTGTTGTCTTCAGGTGTTGCCACCGAGAAGGGTATCCTCAGGATGGGGTTTAAACAACCCCTCTCCGTCAAATAGTCCGTGAAGCCTTTGATACGTAGAATAGTGGTGTTCGCGCTCCTATCCCCCGTCCTTACCGCTTGCAAAATACCGATTTTTCCTTCTTGAGGAATTATCGAGGTGATGAGTTTGGCCATAAGCTGACCGCAAACATAATGATCGGCGGAAAAAAATGCCAGGGGCTTCGTGTTGGCAATGGTAGAGTCCACGAAGAGGTAAGGTACATCGCGATCGCTTAATTTTTCGCACAATTTGACGGTTTCCTCGTGAAAAGTGGGGCCAATTATAACTCCGTCCATGTCGTAGTGGGCGATTTTTTCAAATACCTCTCTGCAAGAATAGATGTCGTATTGATTATAAGTGAAGATCCTGAACTTCACTTTGATGTTCTCGTATTCGTCCAAAGCGTGGCGGATGCCGTTGTGGATGCTTTCCCAGTATGCCCCGGCGGATGCTTGAGGGGTAGTGACCACGATCGTGTATTTTCTTTTCAAGGACAAGGAAGAGACATGCATGTTGGGCTTGTAGCCCACTTGCTTGAGTACCTTCTCGACACTCTCCCGCGCGGCTTCCGACACGTTCCCGCGATTGTGGAGAACCCGGTCGACCGTCCCCGCGGACACCCCCGCCATCTTCGCGATGTCTTTAATCCGGATTTTTTTCTGCATACGCTGTTAATTTAAAAAAAGCGGTTGATTCCGCGATTCATCGTGTAGTTCACGGCGCGATCGCTCGTTTGATCGCTTCACGTGCGACACGGTTCTGCCCTCCAACCTCACGTATTTAACAAAAAAAGAATTGAAATATTTTGTGAAACTAAAAAATTTTGTACTTTTGTGTACGTGCACAAAAATACGATTATTTTTTTGCATGGAGAAATAATTCGGAAGATTTCCTTGGAATTCTTAAATTTCCCAAGGAAAATAACAGCAATACCTCACTAATAACAAAACGTAACAGGTAAAAACAGAATTCGTATGACGGAATTTATTCACGAAAACTTCGTGCTTCAAACAGCCATAGCAGAAAAATTGTATCACGACCACGCGAAAAAACAGCCAATTATTGACTATCACTGTCACTTGGACCCCAAGCAGATCGCGGAGGACCATCGTTTTCGTAGCATAACCGAGCTTTGGCTGGGGGGCGACCATTATAAATGGCGACTGCTTCGAACGAACGGGGTAGAGGAAAAGTATATTACCGGCGACGCGGGGGACTGGGAGAAGTTTCAAAAATGGGCCGAGACCGTTCCATATACCATGCGCAACCCCATGTACCACTGGACGCACTTGGAATTGAAACGTGTATTCGGCATCGATACCTTGCTCAAGCCTGAAACCGCACGCGGAATCTATGATGAAGCGAACAGGATGTTGCAGCAACCCGAGTTTTCCGCTCGTGGGCTGATGCGTCGTTTCGGGGTAGAAGTGGTGTGTACTACCGACGACCCCGTCGACTCGCTGCAATACCACGAGCAGATCAAGGAGAGCGGGTTCGAAATAAAGGTACTGCCCACGTGGCGGCCCGATAAATCGATGGCAGTGGAGAACGGGAAAAGTTTCCGGGAGTATCTCCTGAAATTGGAAAAAGCGTGTGGTTTCCCCATCAAGAGCGTGGCCGATTACCTGAAGGCGATCCGACAACGGCACGACTATTTCCAGTCTCATGGATGCAAACTGGCCGATCACGGGATTGATACGTTTTTTTCAACCCCATCAACGGAAGAAGAAATAGCGGCTATATATAATAAGGTAACGCGCGAGGGGAAAGAACTCTCCTTGGAAGAGGTGTTGAAGTTCAAATCGCGTATGTTGTACGAAAACGCGGTTCTGAACCACGAAAAAGGATGGGTGCAACAATTTCATTACGGGGCTATCCGGAACAATAATTCTCGCATGTTCGAGACTATCGGCCCCGATACCGGCTACGACTCCATGAATGATCCCCAAGCGGTAGCACCCGCCATGTCTCGCTTTTTTGATTCATTGGAAAAGGATGGAAAGCTGGCAAAATCGATAATATATAATTTGAATCCCAACGATAATTACCTGGTGGCAACCATGATGGGGAATTTTCAAGATGGATCGGTACCCGGTAAAATCCAGTTCGGCTCCGGTTGGTGGTTCCTCGACCAGAAAGACGGTATGGAGGATCAGATGAATGTCCTCTCTTCGCAGGGGATGTTGAGCCGCTTCGTGGGGATGCTTACCGATTCCCGCAGCTTTGTCTCCTATACTCGCCACGAGTACTTCCGGAGAATCTTGTGCAACCTGATCGGGAACGACGTGGAAAACGGCCTGCTGCCTGCATCAGAGATCGATTTCCTGGGAGAGATGGTGGAGAATATATGCTATCGCAACGCCAGAAAATACTTTGATTTTTAATGAGGAATCCTTTTCGTTTTATACCCGATCCATGTATAAGAAACAAGCTATATTTGCCGTGATATTATTAAAGAAGAACTATGTATAAGCTATTTGACATTAAAGACAAAGTAATGGTCATCACCGGTGGAACCGGTGTATTGGGTACATCCATGGTTGAGTACCTCGCTGCCCACGGGGCAAAAGTGGCAGTCCTTGCCAGGAACATTGAAAAGGGGGAAAAGCTGATCGAACAGGTGAAAGCCAACGGCGGGGAAGCGATGTTCCTTCAAACCGACGTGACGGACGAGGCGGTGCTGAAACAGAACGCTGAGGCCATCGCGACCCGGTATGGCCGGATCGACGTGTTGGTGAATGGTGCAGGCGGCAACATGCCCGGTGCTACCATTGGCCCGAATAACACGATCTTTGACTTGAAAGCGGGAGATTTTCGGAAAGTAGTCGACCTTAACCTGATGGGCACGGTGATGCCTACCCTCGCTTTCGCCGAATACATGGTGAAAGAAAAAAAAGGGAATATCGTGAACATCAATTCTATATCGGCAATCCGGCCCCTGACACGTGTAGCGGGCTACGGGGCGGCCAAGGCGGCAGTAACCAACTTTACCAAGTACATGGCGGGCGAACTGGGCATCAAGTTCGGTGAAGGGTTCCGGGTAAACGCGCTCTGCCCCGGCTTCTTTATCACCGAGCAGAACAGGGCGCTGCTGACTAATCCGGATGGCAGCTATTCCGATCGGGGAAATACCATTATCGCGCATACCCCGTTCCGCCGTTTCGGTAATCCCGAAGATCTCTTGGGCACGCTCCACTACCTGGTGAGCGACGCGTCCATGTTCGTGACCGGAACGGTAGCCATCGTGGACGGCGGTTTTGACGCATTCAGTATTTAATTAATAATGAAGAGTTAATAATTAATAATTAACATTCACATCAGGAACTTGCTGATCATTAAATTAATTATTCATTTACATCAAAATATGTCGTTACAATTAAGAAAGAATTTCAAATATTCACTGGTAGTACCTACCAGCATGGGAGTGCGCATTACACCGGCCGACGCGCAGCCCGTGCATAGCACCAACTTGTTCAGGATGCATGCCACCAGCGCCGAAACCAACGTGGCGAGTATCTCCTCCTACTTGGGCCTTCCGGTGAAGGTGCTTACTACTTTCGTGAAAGAGAGTCCCGTAGCCGCTTTTATCAAGGCCGACCTGCGTGCCCGTCACATGGAGTACGAAGGGCCGGAAGTGGATCAAGGAGATCCATGGGGATACCGCCACCAGTTTAATATCGCGGATAGTGGCTTCGGTTTGAGAGGCCCGCGCGTGCAGAACGACCGTGCCGGTGAAGTGGGCCGCACGTTGAACGTGAAGGACTTCGATCTCGAAAGGATATTCGGGGAAGAAGGAGTACAGATCGTGCACCTTTCCGGGTTAATCGCCGCCCTCTCGCCCGAGACCAGCCACTTTTGCTTGGAGCTGGCCCGGTTTGCAAAGAAACACGGCACGCTGATCTCGTTCGACCTGAACCACAGGGCTACTTTCTGGAAAGGACGCGAAACAGAGCTCAGGGAAGCGTTCACCGAGATCGCGTCGCTGTCGGATATCCTGATCGGGAACGAAGAGGATTACCAGCTCTGCTTGGGTGTCAAAGGCCCCGAGGCAGGGGGAGAGAACATCGAAGAGACGCTGGATGCTTTTAAAGGGATGATCGCGAACGCGAAAAAAGCATTCCCGAACGCGACCGTCTTCGCGAATACACTCCGGGAAGTGATCAGCGCGAATGAACACCTTTGGGGCGCTATTGTTTATGAAAATGAAAACTGGCACGAAGCACCGCTCCGCAAGATCAACGTGATGGATCGTATCGGCGGGGGCGACGGGTTTGTCGGGGGGCTGCTTTATAGCATTCTTACCGGCATGGAACCCGGGAAATGGATACAGTTTGCT
>JBBACU010000075.1:0-8282 GCA_041656815.1 Proteiniphilum sp. | reverse complement strand
CGAGGATTCCCTTACGAACTATAATATTCGGAACAGGATTATAAATTATGACGAGCAGACCAAACAGGTAGCGGCACTCGATACGGAGTACGATTTACGTTACCAAAATATATTGTTAAACTATAACAGTGCCAACGCGGCTATTTATCATCTTGAGTCACAATTAGACGAAAACCTCCAGCACCTGAGAGGGAATGCCGAGTTTTTAGCTAAATTAACGCGAGTATCCGAATTGAATACTCGGGTGGCCGAGTTAGGCTCTTTTTTTACTGATACCTTATCTTTTTCATCTGGACAACAACAGTTAGGTGACTACAAGCAGCAGTTAGAAGAGGCGGAAAGAGATTTAATGAATCTTTCACACGGTTTTGCCAATAGGAAATATACGCGCGAGGGGTATCCTACCTCTAATTTTGTGACCCAGTGGTTGGAAGAGTTACTGAAGTTAGAAAGGGCCAAGGCAGAGATAGGGGTGTTGGAGAAGCATAAACAGGAGTTGGATGAGCGCTATTCCCATTTTTCTCCTATCGGTTCTACTATTAAAAGACAAGAGAGGAGTATTGATTTTATCGAACGTAATTACTTGTCTATTCTGCATAGCTTGAATGGGGCACGTCTCCGGTTAAAAAGCCTCGAAATGAACTCTGCCTCTCTGAAATTGATTAATCCCCCTGTACTCCCGTTAAATGCGGAACCCTCCAAACGGAAAAATATAGTAATGGTCGCGTATGCTGGAAGTCTTGTGTTCCTGCTTGGTTTTTTTTTATTGACCGACTTGTTGGATCGCACGCTGCGAGACCCCATTCGTACGCAACGTATCACGGGTACTCCAGTCCTGGGTACGTTACCCGGTAGGGTAAAAGTGCGTCACCGGAGGTATAATAAAGTGTATCGAGAGAAAGCAGCCCGTTATATCGCGAACGCACTCCAAGGTTATTTTAACACCAGTGATTTCTGTCCGGTTGTAAATATTATTAGCGTGGAGGACGGTGCCGGTAAAACTTTCTTGACTGATCTTTTGAGCGATTATTGGAACGAGCAGGGTATTGAAGTGCACCTTCTCTCTTATGGGAAACAATTTGATCCCGCATCTTCCGGTTTTTTATTTGCCGAAACGGCGCAAGAACTAGTTAACCAAGAGTGTATTGGCGGAAAAGCTATCGTGCTCGTGGAGCACGCGGCGTTGGAAGCCCATTCTATTCCCAGCGCGTTGTTGCAAGGGGCAACGATAAACTTAGTAGTTACTCGCGCCGACAGAGGATGGAAAGAGAATGATAAGCACTTGTTTAGCCGATTACGGGAACAGGCGGGAGAAGCACCGGTATTTATCTGCCTTAATCGGTCAAAAAAGGAGGTGGTAGAGAGCTTTGCCGGCATGTTGCCTCCTTATACCGCTTGGCGACGCTTTCTTTACCGTATGATGCAGTTTTCCCTGACGTCATCTAATAAGTAACCGCGGATGAGAACCCTGTCCGACATACTCGACTCGTGGGGGTGGCTCTATCTTACTATCTTGATCGGGCTATCGCTCGCGTTGTTATCCTTTCTTCTTCTCAAGGTAGGCACTGTACCGGCTATTGCATTGGCAATCTCCCCGTTTCTGCTTTACCTGCTACTCCGGATATTGGAGCGTCCTTTTCTCGCGTTCTTCATGGTGATTATCGTCAATTACTTTATAATGGGAGTTACCCGTTATATCCCGGGATTACCCGGGGGAATCGTGATGGACGCATTGCTGCTTCTAACCCTTTTTTTCGCGCTGTTGCGAAGTCGAGACGGTACAGTAGATTGGAGCAATGGACGAAACTCATTGACGTTACTTACCGGGATATGGTTGGTTTATTGTATACTCCTTATTTTTAACCCGGAGACCACGGCCGAGAATTGGTTCGCGGGCGTGCGAGGATTGGCGGTGTATTTTTTTCTTTTTCCCCTGTTAACTGTCGTTTTGTTTAATCGTTACAAGTATTTAAAACTGTTTTTAATCACGGGGTCGATGCTCACGTTGTTAGCCGTAGGCAAAGCGTTGATGCAGAAATTCATTGGTTTCGATGCGGCCGAGTGGCGATGGCTACACGAGGGGGGAAGCTCTACCCATATTATTTATACGGGTATCCGTTATTTCTCGTTTTTTACCGATGCGGCCAGTTTCGGGTGTAGTATGGGGTTTTCCATGGTGGTTTTCTCTATCACGGCATTTTTTGTTCGTTCTAAGCCTCTTCGCCTCTACTTTATTCTTGTGGCCTTGTTAGCAGGTTATGGTATGATGATATCCGGTACCCGGGCAGCCATGGTAATCCCTTTCGTGGGCTATACTTTTTTTATCATGCTTATCAAGCAGTGGAAAGTGATCATTCCCGGTATCGTGGTAATTCTCTGTATTTTTGTCTTCTTTAAATATACCTATATTGGTCATGGGAACAACGAGATTCGCCGAATGCGGTCGGCGTTTCAAGCTACCGAGGATGCCTCGTACAAAGTGCGTCAGTTTAACCAAGCCGAAATGCGAATCTTTATGAAAGAACATCCCTTTGGAATAGGTATCGGGAAAGCTAAGCGGGCTGAACCGGGAGATTATATGTTCGGCTTGCCCACGGATACATCGCTGGTCGCTGTTTGGGTAGAAACTGGGGTAGTGGGTTTAATCCTTTTTTTGCTTATCTTCGTGGTAACGTTTGTTAAGGGTGCGTACGACGTGTGGTTCAAAATAGAGAACAAGAGGTTACGAGGTGTCTTGTCCGCCTTGTTAGCCGGCTTGGCCGGCATGCTGGCTTGCTCTTACGGTAATGAGATGCTGCAACAGTTCCCGAATGGTCCTATCGTGTATATCTGTACGGCGTTTATATTCATGGGGCGAACACTTGATAAAGAGTTAAGCAATGAATCCACTTGATTTATCCATAATAACGGTAAATTATAACGGGGCGAAAGATACCGTGGTAATGATTGAATCGTTGCACGATAACCTTTCTATCCCATACGAAATAATCGTGGTGGATAACGGTTCCCGGGAAAACGAAGCCGTGCTCTTGCAGGAAAGCTACCCTTTTATCAAAGCGATTCGTTCGGAAAAGAACCTCGGTTTCGCGGGAGGGAATAACGTGGGCATTGAAGCGGCTTCAGGAGAATACCTGTTTTTTTTGAATAACGATACGTACGTGCAGGATGGCAGCATATCGCACTTGCTGGATGCAATGAAACGGGACTCCTCGCTTGGGGGAATTTCACCCAAGATTCTCTTTGCCGACGAGGAAGGAGGGATTCAGTTTGCAGGCTACACGCCGCTTAGCCGTGTTACGTTACGCAACCGGTTGATTGGCTGCCGGGAAAGCGACAAGGGGCAGCACGACGTAGTTAGCGCTACGCCCTATATGCACGGGGCGGCCATGCTGGTTCGTCGCGAGGCCATTACAAAAGCGGGTAAGATGCCCGAGCTCTACTTTCTCTATTACGAGGAGTTGGATTGGAGCGTCAGGATTCGGCAGGCAGGTTACCGGTTGGAGTACCACCCCTCGGCCACGGTGTATCATCGCGAAAGCAGTAGCACGGGGCAGGAGAGCCCGCTCAAAATATTCTATATGACGCGTAACCGCTTGCTTTTCGCGCGTAGAAATCTCACGGGGTGGCAGCGTGTATTATCCATTGTTTACCAGGTGGGTATCGCTATTCCCAAGGGAATACTG
The DNA here is from genome assembly GCA_041656815.1 of Proteiniphilum sp. Lineage (GTDB taxonomy): Bacteria > Bacteroidota > Bacteroidia > Bacteroidales > Dysgonomonadaceae > Proteiniphilum. The sequence goes on along the minus strand of JBBACU010000075.1, from coordinate 4,599 downwards.
ACCTCTCTTTTGAAAGGACGCTTCTCTTTGGTAAAAGCAACCGTAAAAGGATGCGTGTCCTTCTTCAAGATACATTCAAGTTAATTCACAATGATGAGTGTTTTATATACGTTGGATATTTTTTTCTTTATACTGACTTTTGTAGCAGTACTTTATCTTCTTGTTTTCGCTCTCTTGGCGCAGAAGAAAAAGCCTGAGCCGTATCCACCCGCGAAGAAACAACATCGAATATTAGTGCTTTTCCCTGCCTATAAGGAAGACAAGGTGATCGTGGAGAGTGTCAGATCTTTCCTCGGGCAGGAGTACCCCCGCGCGCTATACCGGGTGGTGGTTATCTCCGACAACATGCAACCGGAAACCGATGAAGCGTTAAGACAACTTGAAGTAGAAGTAAACAATGCCCGTTTCGAGAATAGCTCGAAAGCGGCGGCACTTAATTTGGCCATTCGGAAGCAAGGAGACCGGGAGTACGATATCGTGGTTATCATGGATGCCGACAATATCGTGGGCACCCATTTTCTCCAAAAGATTAACGACGCGTACGATTTCGGTATCCAAGCTATCCAAGCACACCGTACATCAAAAAAGGGAACAACCGAGGTGGCGATACTCGATGCGGCAAGCGAAGAGATCAATAATGCTATTTTCCGTAAAGGGCATGCGCGTGTTGGACTTTCCTCTGCTTTAAGCGGTTCAGGGATGGCTTTTGATTATAATTGGTTTGTACGGCGAATTCCCGCGGTCTTTACGGCAGGCGAAGACAAAGAACTGGAACTGCTTTTGTTGAAAGACGAGATATTTATTGATTATTTAGACGATGTGTTGGTATATGATGAGAAAATAGCTACAACCTCGGGATTTTACCGCCAGAGGCGCCGTTGGATTGCCGCCCAGTTCGACTTGCTTTGGAAGAGCTTTCGCTATCTTCCGCGGGCTATATCAGCCTCTAATTTAGACTATTGTGAAAAAGTGATCCAATGGATGATTCCCCCCCGGGTTGTTATGGCGGGATATATCTTTCTCGTGGGGATTGTTTGGCTTATATTTGACTGGACGCTATCCCTCAAATGGTGGGGAGCACTTTTCTTGCTGTTATGCGCGCTAAGCATCGCCATGCCGGACGAACTCTACAACGCTTCGTTCAAGAAAGCGTTACGCAAGGTACCGATACTTTTCGTGCTATCGGCTATCAATATGTTTCGAACGAAAGGGGTTAATAAACGATTTATCCACACGCGACATGGTGAGGAATAGCAATAATAGCTTAATACAATGTGTTATCATGGTTTTGTATAGTAAGTAACTGTCGAGATTATGCACGAAAAATTAGTAAGATGATGTTGGCTTCTCTGAAACAAAAAATAAAGGCTAATCCTGCTTTAAAACAGCGGGTGTTGTTTTTAATGATGCATCCGGTAAAGAGTCGCCCTCGTTATTGGCTGCGATGTTTGCAGTTCCTCTACACGAGGAAAGGGAGGAAATCAGTTATTTACCGGAGCGTAAGGAAAGATATCGTACCGTTTAACTCTTTTGTAATGGGTGATTACTCCGTGATAGAAGATTGGGCTATTATAAATAACAGTGTCGGAGATATCGTGGTTGGTAATTATACGCGTGTCGGAGCCGGTAATACTATTATTGGTCCGGTAACTATTGGAGATAAGGTAAACTTGGCTCAAAACGTGGTGGTCTCAGGGTTAAACCATAATTTTGGTGATATAAATCAAACCATCGTGGAACAAGGAGTGAACACGAAAGAGATTGTTATCCACGATGACGTGTGGATTGGTGCTAACAGCGTGGTATTATCGGGTGTTACTATCGGAAAACATGTTGTGGTTGGAGCGGGGAGTGTGGTCACAAAAAATATTCCAGATTTTTGTGTGGTTGTAGGCAACCCGGCAAGGGTCATAAAGCAATATGATTTTGAAAAAGAAGAATGGGTCAAGGTAAGCAAATAAATAGTCCCAAAGTAAGCGTTATAATCCCGGTTTACAACACAGAAGCTTACGTGGAGGCGGCGGTACGCTCCATTATGAACCAAACATTAAGGGATATTGAGATCATTATTATTAATGATGGATCCACGGATAACAGCTTGTCGGTTATAAAAAAATTAGCGGGGGAAGATGTTCGTGTCCAGTACTTTTCTCAAGTAAACCAAGGGCAATCGGTCGCTCGGAATGCAGGAGTTGAAAAAGCAGAAGGAAAGTACCTCTATTTTATGGATAGCGATGATTTTTTGAATGAAAACGCTTTGGAGCAGTGTTACCTGAAATCGGAAGAACTGAAAATTGATTTCATTCTTTTTAACGCCCAAGTCCTGAATAAAGATAACGAGTTTGGTATCTCTTACGACTATAAGGCACCTGTGTTGGATGAGGAAAAAATCTATTCCGGTAAAGAAATGTTAAGCCTGTTGTTGGATCAAAAAACCTATCGTTGCTCCCCGTGTATTCATTTTATACGATTCGAGACTGTTCGGCAGTTTAACATTAGCTACTTCCCGGGAATTATCCACGAGGATGAGCTTTTTGCTGCTCTTTTATATTTTCAATCAAGCAGGGTAGCCTATATAAACAGTACTTTTTTCCAGCGTAGGTATCGTGCGGATTCGGTAATGACGAAGAGATACGCGATGAGAAATGTCACTTCCTATTTAGTGGTAGTCGAACAGCTAATCTTGTTTTCTTATGGTAAGAATGATGCTTTGGTCCGGCAGCTTAATCGGCTCATTACCTATATTCTTGACCCCAATATCTATAGAGCCAATAGCTTTTCCCTAAAGAAACGGTTGTTAGTTTTTAAGAATTGCTTTACGAAGGGGTATCTTAAGTATCTCTCTTTGAAAACCATTATTGTATTGTTGTTCCCCTTTACTATAAAAATAAAGGGTTTTTTTAAAAAACAGTGAAATGAGCCAGAGAAAAGTAGGGATTTCACTTTCTTATCTGTCAATCGTTTTCGCGAACTTGATAGGTATTGTTTATACCCCGTTCCTGCTTAGGATGATGGGGCAATCCGAGTATGGTCTCTACGCTTTGGCATCATCGATTATCTCTTATTTATCGGTTGCTGATTTTGGTTTCGGTAATGCTACCGTACGCTATACTGCCCTATACCGGTCAAAAAAAGAGGAGAATAAGTTACCGTCGTTGTGGGGGATGTTACTGGTAATTTATGGGGTAATTAGTATTATAGCATTAGCGGCAGGTGTTCTCCTTAGCCTGAACGTTGATGTTTTGTTTGGCCGATCGATGAGTAGTACAGAGCTCGAGCGGGTGCAAATACTGATGTTTTTGATGACATTCAATATAACTATCTCGTTCCCATTGTCTGTTTTCGAGTCGATCATGATTGCTTATGAACGGTTCAGGTTTCAACGAGGAGTGCAGTTAGCAAGGACACTGCTGCAGCCATTAATCATGATCCCCTTGTTAATCATAGGATACAAGTCGGTTGCCCTTGTGATTCTCATCACGGCTTTAAATATCGTTTACCTCTTGGCGAACCTATGGTTTTGTATCAGAAAATTAAAAGTCAAAATCAAGATTGATTTTTTCGACATACCATTATTAAAGGAAATCATGCAGTACTCTTTTTGGGTATTCTTGATAATGCTAGTAGATAAATTGTACTGGAGCACCGGACAGGTTATCTTGGGTGCTGTTCAAGGTACGGCATCGGTTGCAGTGTTCGCGGTGGCTCTTCTGTTTAGGAACTATGCAACCAGTTTTTCAACGGTAATTTCGAGTGTTTTCCTACCCAAGATTACGGGAATGAACTCCATGCAGGAGATTAATGATCTGTTTCTCCGGATTGGTCGAATACAGTTTATCATTGTATCGCTTATTTTATCCGGCTTCATTCTCTTTGGCAAAATGTTTATAAACCTATGGGCAGGGAACGATTATGCTGAATCTTATTATATAGCATTGATTATCTTGGTTCCGTTGAGTGTTCCCTTGATCCAAACCCTGGGGATGTCTATTTTACAAGCCCAGAATAGGCTTAAATTCCGCTCCTACATTTACTTGATCATGGCTGTTTTATGTGTAGTGTTCAGTGTCCCGTTGGCAAATATGTATGGTGGGATTGGTTGCGCGATAAGTATTGCTATCTCTCTTACATTGGGCAATATACTTATTATGAATATCTACTATCATAAAAAAATAAAAATCAATATCCCAAAATTCTGGAACGAGATACTGCGGATGTTTATACCTGTACTGCTCTTGTCAGTAGCGGTTTATCTTATTAGTAATAGATTCACGTTTGCTGAAAATTGGCTTAATTTCTTCCTGCAGATTATTCTTTTTGGAACCTTTTACCTGTTAGTAGTCTATAAGTGGTGTATGAATAAATACGAAAAATCCTTGATTAAAGGAGTATTCTCCAAGTTAAAACTTGACTGATATGAACAACAGTCTGTATAAAATATTTAATAGAGGCAGGAGAGTGATTAGGCGTAAATGGTACAGCTTAATCTATTTTGCTAAGGATATTATCTTGCGCGATAAAATTCTCGTGAATTACTGGATACCTCCCAAGTCTGATCTCAAGTTTTATAACTTGGGCGATGATTTAAACCGTGACTTT
>JBBACU010000074.1:0-8294 GCA_041656815.1 Proteiniphilum sp. | reverse complement strand
AGAATATGACAAATATATCACTTTTTTTCAAGGACATAGTCTTGTCCAATCGATTTAAAAAGCAGTTTTTCACTTTTTTAATCCTGCTCCTCTCTTCGTTTACATTGCAAGCGCAGCATACATTGCAAGGAACGGTGGTGGATCGGGGAAACCAGCCCCTGCCCGGTGTGAGTCTTGCTATACAAGGCACAACAACAGGAACGGCAACCGATATTAACGGGGAGTTTAACTTCACAACAAGCCAAACCCTACCGGTGACATTGGTGGCGAGCTTCCTCGGGTACCGGACACAGGAAATTGACGTGTACGAGGCTGGCATACCAATTCACATCGTGTTATCAGAAGACATTCATTTCTTGGATGAGGTAGTCGTGGTGGGCTACGGAACCCAAACACGGCGCGAGTTTACCGGATCGATAGCAAGTATTGAAGGAGAGCGCATCAAGAACACGCCTGTTCAAAGTTTTGATCAGGCGCTGCAAGGTGCCGCGGCTGGTGTAAATATAACACTCCCGAATGGCCAAATGAATACCCCGCCGGTAATTAGAATTCGAGGCATAAACTCGATCTCGTTGAGTTCATATCCCTTGGTAGTGATTGATGGAATACCCGTGAATACCGGCAATATTTCAACAAACCGCGCGTCAAACAACCCCTTGGGAGATATAAATCCCTCTGATATAGCCTCGATAGACATCCTGAAGGATGCTGCTTCAACCGCGATTTACGGTTCGAGAGCTGCCGGGGGAGTTATTTTAATCACCACCAAACGAGGGAAAACAGGAAAAGCAATAACCAGTTATGACGGTTGGATAGGGATAACAAATGCCGTACGAATCCCGAAAGTATTAAATGCTCAACAATATACAGACATTAAGAACGAAGCCATCGCGAATGCAACAGCCATAGATGGGATTGCCCGGGAGCCGGCATATTTTTTATCACACGATGCAGGTGGCTCCATTATAGATACAAATTGGAGGAACCACGTGTATCGAACTGCCTTCTCTCATAACCACTCTTTGAATGTATCGGGAGGAACAGAACAGACTAACTATTATCTCTCCTTGAATTATTCAGACCAAGAGGGCATTTTAATAGGGAATGACTTTAAACGGAAAGGCATACGTTTTAACCTAGATCACAAAGTTACCGACTGGTTTAAAATAGCCGGGGGAGGTACTTACAATATTGGTGTGAATGAATCGTATGACTCGGGGAGCTTACCGGGGGCTTCAATGACCACGACCGGTGCTGCTCGCTTGGCACTCGTGTTGCCCCCCAATGTAGGCGCATACAATGCGGATGGGAGCTTCAACCTGAATCCCAATAGTGGCACGTTGGGCTCGGGAAATAACAAGGCGACAATACCTTTATACAATCCGGCAGCACTGTTTGCTCTTTCAAGTTATTCATCCGAAAGCAGCCATTTTATTGGAAATGCAAGTGCCGTTTTCAGGCTACTGAAGCAGGTTGAGATAACAACCACGTATGCTATTGATAGAATCAACAATGAAAATATTGCCTACCAGAGTCCCGAACTGGGATCCGCGGCATATTCATCGGGGGGATCCGTCACCAACATTTCCACACTGTTTCAAAATGAATCGTGGACCAACACCCTATCATTTAATGAGGCAATAAACAACAAACATTTTATCTCGGCTTTGTTGGGATCTGACCTACAGCAAAACACCATAGCGGCTTGGGGGGCCAATGCCACCAACGCGGCAGATAACTTCTTCGAATACTATCAAGGAGGATGGGCGAATGTTGTTGCCTCCGGAAATAATTTGGGAGAACGGGTCTTCTTTTCTATTTTTTCGCGTTTACGTTATGATTTTAAAAACAAATACTTTATTACCGGGAACTTTCGACGAGATGGGAACTCAGCACTGGCACCGGGTCGGAAATATGGCAATTTCGGCGGTGTTTCTGCCGGGTGGTTACTTTCTGAAGAGGCTTTTTTCAAAGGCATTTCTTCACGTACAGGCATCCGTAATCTTAAAATTAACGCAAGCTGGGGTCGTGTTGGAAATGGTAATTTAGCCAATAATTACAGTTCATTTGATTTATATTCTGCCGCGTTGTACGGGAGTGCAGCAACGTGGGAGAATACCCAGCAAGGAAATCCAGAATTGACTTGGGAGACCAGTGATCAAACCAATATAGGGCTCGGGTTCAGTGCTTTAAAAGACCGGCTCGATGTTGAGATAGCCTATTTCCACAATGACGTTAACGGGTTGATTTTAAGTGTAAATCAATCACCATCGAAAGGAATCCCGGGAAATGAGATTCTGGCTAACGTGGGAACAATGTACAACAGAGGGCTTGAATTATCCGCGGCATATGAAGTGGTCGAGGGCAGAGACTGGTCATGGAACGTCTCGCTCAACTATTCTAATATTCGCAACAAAGTGACTGCGCTGGCCAATAACAATGAAGACATTATCGGCTCAACAGGCAGCGGCAACACCAATATTACACGAGTTGGAGAATCAATTGGCAGTCTCTACGGACTAAAAACTGTACGCGTGAATCCTGATAACGGGCAACGGGTTTTCCTCAACGCGCAAGGAGAGGAGGTCCAATACAACGGCCTTGGATCATGGACCTACCTCGATGGATCGCCTGCAGAAGCCTTGTCGGGTGAAGATTTTTATTTACTTGGAAACACTTTGCCTAAATGGTATGGAGGATTTACCAATAACCTCCGGTACAAATCCGTAGAGTTGAATTTAAATTTCACTTTTGCAGGAGGCAACTATATCATGAATAGAACAAGGTCCACGTTAACAGATCAAATCTTCTTCAATAGCTCAACGGAAATATTAAACCGCTGGACTACACCGGGACAAATAACCAATACCCCACGCGTTGTCAACGGGGATAGACTGTCATTTGGAGGTTCAACACCCATTTCTGAACATGTGGAGAAAGGTGATTTCCTTCGCCTTCAAAATATATCCATCGCGTACAATGTACCCAACAAGCTGCTGTCGCCGGGTCCCTTCCATTCTTTGAGGCTCTATGGCCAGATCAACAACGCACTATTATTCACGAATTACACGGGCATAGATCCGGAAGTCTCCGCGAACGGGAATTCGAACACAGCCCCGGGCGTTGAGTATAATACAGCAGGATTAGGAAGAACTTTTACCTTTGGATTAAATGCAACATTTTAAATGATAACAGGTAAAACAAAACAACTCGTAAAGAATATACGATATGAATGCAATAAAATATAAATTGACAAGAAGAAAGGCGATACTACTGGGATTAGTTATCGTGGGGTTATTTATCTCGTGCGATGATTTATTAAATACCACCTCTCCTGTTTCTGTCAGCTCTGCAACTATCTTTGACACACCCGAGAGAATAGAAGGGCTTATCAATGGAGCCTATAAATCACTAAAGTCAGGCAATTTATATAGTGGGCAAATCCTGTTCTATGGTGATGCAAGAGCAGAGGAGTTTGTTAGCAGAAGCGAGAATGCTTTGGCAGGAGGCTATATCTGGGGCAATAACTTCAACAATTTGACCAATGAGGTTAACAATATATGGGGAGAGTTATATGCCTTGATCAATAAAACCAATATATTGATAGCGGGGCTACATGTATCCACGGGAGTAATAGACGACGAGCTAAAGAACAATTACCTCGCTGAAGCACATTTCATAAGAGCATTGGCATATTACCATTTGGTAACAATTTATGGTAGACCCTACCTCGAAGATAATGGAGAAGGTAAAGCGGTTCCATTAAGACTTCAGCCGGAGCTCTCGTCAGCCAACAATGATATAGAGCGTAGTACCGTGAAAGACGTCTATGCCCAGATTATCACTGACCTTGATTTTGCCGAATCAAATCTTCTAGATACATATGCTACCAACATTCTCAATACGACAAGAGCACATAAAAATACCGCGATTGCCCTAAAGACACGGGTATATTTGAATCAAGGTAGGTTTGACAAAGTCGCCGAAGAAGCAACGAAAATTGTCCCGCAGGATGTTGCTCCCTTTTCAGCTACATCGGGGGTTAATCATGCGCTACAGGATAACATCATGCATATTTTCACGTCGAACTATATCACCAGCGAGTCCATTTTTTCAGTGCCGATGACAGCCTCCGATCCACCCTCCGGCTCAGCGTTAGCATCGAGGTACTATAGCAACCGTGACTTCGTGCTTAACTCTGATGAAAACGGGATCATTTCCAACACGGAATGGAGAAGCTCCGATCAACGGCGTGGTTTTATCCTGTATGATCAGAACTTAAACGTGTCAATTCTCGCGAAGTATACCAAAACGAGCCCTGCTATAGATTACATACCGGTAATACGATACGCGGAGGTATTGCTGAATTATGCCGAAGCAGAAGCGCGCGAAGGAAACTTGACCAAGGCAATTGCATTGTTAGAGGCTATTAGAACCCGTTCCGATAGTAACTATACATTCCCAAGTAGTGCTTTATCGCGCGATGAAATACTGCACACCATACGGATAGAAAGACGTATTGAACTATTAGGTGAAGGGTTCAGAACCAATGATATTTTACGCGATTTATTGACGTTTCCCACCAAACCATCATTGAGCAGTTTAACTCCCCGGCAGGTAAGGCCTTCCGATGACGGCTATATTTTCCCTATACCAAACTCCGAAATTCTAACTAACAAATTAATTAACAAGTAATTTCAATCATATGAAGAGTATAACCCATATTATTGTCGTGTTGTCGGTTATTCTGACATTCACTGCCGGTTGCAATAACAACCCTAACAAACTCGATCTTTCGGGCACTGTAAAAGGAGTCTCCACGGGTAAAGTTTACCTGAAACGGTATGACAACAAGTCGTTTTTCACGATAGACTCAACCAGTATCACTAATGGAAGTTTCAAATTTAGAACCGAAACAGCACTCCCGGAAATTTACGGCCTCTCGTTGAGCGGCTCCGATGAAGATCCTTTTAATTCATTCCTTATTTTTCTTGATAACAAGCCCATCACGGTGGAATTAGATACCACCGACCAATTCAAGCATACGGTGGTAGAAGGATCTGCCGAGCATGATTTGTTTAAAGAGTTGATGTCTCGGAGAGGAACACCGATCAGTGAAATCATCGAGGAACACCCCTCTTCAATCGCGGCATTGTATGTTTTTTATCGCTACCACTCGTTCCGATTATCGCCCGATGAGATCAAGAAAAATATCGCCTTACTGGATCCCGGGTTACAGAACTCAACCTATGTAACCGTGCTCAACGACCTAGCAGATACGATGGGTAAAGTATCAATCGGGCAAAAAGCACCTGATTTCGTCGCGTATAATGCCGAAGGAGATGGCTTGCAGCTATCCGAGTTCTTAGGGGATGGGTACTTGTTGCTTGATTTTTGGGCTTCGTGGTGTGCGCCTTGCCGAAAAGAGAACCCTCATCTGGTGAAAGTGTACGACAAATATAAAGCTAAACAGTTCGAAATAGTAGGTGTATCGCTCGACAACGCGGTTACTCCTTGGATAAACGCGATAGAAAAAGATGGCCTCACTTGGCCACAACTTATCGACCAAGACGCTTGGGCAGGCAATGGTGCTGAAAATTACGGGGTAAGGCTCATCCCTGCTAACTTTTTGATTGATAAAAATGGTATAATCGTGGCAAAGAATCTCAAAGGTGAGGAGTTGGAGAAAACCTTGGGAGACCTACTACAATAAATTGATTTAATGATGTGATGATGCGATTGATTTAAGAGCGTCTCAGCTTATAACCGGGGTACCCGTTCGATGAGACAGGCGTCACCTGACAAGCTGTTTGAGCGAAGCGAGTTATTTGTCAGGGAGCCTGTACATCGTCAACGGGTCGGTTAAAAGATGCAACGCGAAGAAATCAGTCCATAGATAGAATAAATGAATGAGACTAATGAGTCACATCGACAAATAATAAAATTGATCGTATGCAAAAAATAATATTGCTTCTGGCCTTTTTACTAGTAATTTCCGCGGCTCACGCCCAGACGGAGAAAATAGAGTATTACTTCGATTCCGAAATTATTTTCGATACCTCGATCCCTTCTCCCGAAGAGTTCCTCGGCTACCCGATCGGCAGCCGGGTGACCGAGCACAGCCGGATCAACGCCTACCTCGAGAAGTTGGCGGAACTATCCGACCGAACCCGGTTAATCGAGATCGGGCGAACGCACGAGAACCGGAAGATACTGGTGTTGACCGTGTCGTCCCCCGAGAACATCCGGAACCTTGATCGATACAAAGAGGCCCGGGAGATCGCGCGACGGGGAGACAAACCGGACGGCCCGCTGATCATCTTCCTGGGATACGCCGTGCACGGTAACGAGATCTCCGCCTCCGAAGCGGCGTTGCTTTCTGCCTACTATTTCACCGCCGCGCGGAATGACGCGGTTCGGGAGCAACTCGAAGAAGGGATTTACTTTATCGACCCGGTACGCAATCCCGACGGACAGGAGCGTTTTGCCTCCTGGATCAACTCGAACACGAGCGTGAACAGCTACAACACCTCGCCGTACGACCGGGAACATACCGAGGGCTGGCCCCGCGGACGGGGAAACCACTACTGGTTTGACCTGAACCGCGACTGGGTGAACCTGGTGCATCCCGAGAGCAAGGCACGGGTAGCTCTTTACCAAGACTGGCTGCCTCACGTGCAAGCAGACCATCACGAGATGGGCACGAATACCACCTTCTTTTTTGAACCGACCGATCCCGATGGAAACGAAAGCCGCTTTGTGCCTCAATCCAACTACCGGCTAAACCGGGAGTTCGCGAACTATTTTTCAAGGGCGCTCGATAAGATCGGGTCGTTCTATTACACGAAGGAATCGTTCGACAATAAGAATCCTAACTTTGGCTCCACCTACCCCGATTATAACGGGGGGGTGGGAATTCTTTTCGAACAGGGTTCATCAAGGGGACTTCAACAGGAGTCTGACAACGGGCTGGTTACCCTCCCGTTCACCATCCGCAACCAACTGGTGACCACCATCGCCACGGTCGACGCGGCCCACGCCAACAAGGAGGCACTGTTCGACCTGCAGGAAGAATTCTTCTCGTCGACCGGCACGTCGGCCGGAAGATCATACATCATCGGCGACAGCCACGATGCGACGCGCCTGCATAAATTTATCCGGCTGCTGCTCGATCACCGCCTGGAGGTATATGAAAATCCGTCCGATATCACGATCAACGATATAACGTACGAAAAGGGGAAATCTTACCTTGTGCCCGCGGGGCAAGCCAACCGCGCGCTGGTGGGTATTATTTTTGACGATAAGGTTGATTACGCGGACGAAGAAGCGGACAAATTAGGGTACGGTGCCGGCTTTTCCGTGGCGCACTCCTCTGGTCTCTCATACGACGAAACCACTACCACCCGCGGCGCACGCGTGATTGATCCACCCGTTGCCGGCCCGCCCAATTTACAACAGTCGGAGTACGCCTACCTGATTGACTTCCGGGATTCGGGAAGCCAGCGATTGCTTTTCAGGCTTCTTGGCGAGGGTATTCTGGTAAAATCGGCTTTTAAACCATTTTCGATACGCTCGGGTAACGGGGAGCAGGAGTTTTCCCGCGGTAGCTTGCTTATTCCGGTACAGAATCAAGCCATCGCCTCTTCCGAGCTACACGCGCTGTTGAAAGAAGCGGGAGAGCGGGAGAAAGTAACCATCGTCCCGGTCACCACCGGCTACAACGTGCGGGGAGTAGACTTGGGCAGCAGTGCCTTTAGGCGGGTGGAGAAACCGAACGTGCTCGTGGTAACCGGAGGTGATGTCACTTCCACCGAGGCGGGCGAAGTGTGGCACCTGTTCGATCAGCAGCTGCACTATCCCTTGACGCGTGTGGATGCCGACGTCTTCAGCCGAGTTCCCTTGCAGGAATTCAACCGGATTGTTTTCGTGAGCGGCAACTATTCGTTCTTGAGCCACAGGGATATTGACAACCTCAAGAACTGGGTAAACAATGGCGGAACGCTGATTACCGTGAACAGGGCTTCCCGTTGGGCGGTGAGTAACAAGATCACCGGCGCGAAACTGGTAGAGCGGAACGATTCGCTCACGCGCGGGGGACAAGGTATTTTCGCCGGATCACGCTCATTCGACCGCCTTCCCACGTCAATCTTTGAAACGAGCATCGATCTGGAGCATCCCTTGGCCTTTGGCCTCACCCGCGAGAAATTACCGGTAGCACGGGAAAATTCTCTCTTTCTGGCTGCTTCTCCCAACACGGTAGCGCGTTACACCGAGGAACCGTTGCTGAACGGATA
>JBBACU010000073.1:0-8295 GCA_041656815.1 Proteiniphilum sp. | reverse complement strand
GAGGGCATTTTTCATGACCTCTCCCCTTGGAAACGTTTCCTACTGGGTGGAGTAATACTTAGCGTCTTGATTTTCCTCTTTCCACCTCTCTACGGGGAGGGATACAACACCATTAACACCCTGCTCAAGGGAGACGATGGCTTTCTTTTGCTTACCAGCGAAAGCTTTTTTCACAACAGGGGAAGCCAGTGGTCTGTCGTCCTCTTCATGGTGCTGGTTATCTTTTTCAAGGTATTTGCCACGAGCGCGACCAACGGCGGGGGAGGAACCGGTGGCGTATTCGCGCCCACCCTATTTTTAGGGTGTATCGCGGGATTCGTTTTTTCTTACACGCTCAACCAACTGGGGTACACCATCTTTCTTCCCGAAGAGAACTTCGCGCTGATGGGGATGGCAGGCGTGATGGCCGGGGTGATGCATGCCCCCTTGACCGGCACGTTCCTTATCGCGGAACTTACCGGGGGGTACGAACTTTTCCTCCCGCTAATGATTGTTTCACTGGTATCGTACGGTACCATCCTGGTGTTTGAACGACACAGCATCTACGCGAAACGGCTTGCAAAAAAGGGGGAACTCATTACCCACCACAAGGACAAGGCGGTACTTACTTTCTTGAAAATTGACGAGTTGCTGGAGAAGGATATTCCTACCGTGACCCCCGAGATGACGTTGGGAGAGATGGTCAAGGTGATAGCCACCTCCGAGAGAAATATTTTTCCCGTGGTAAACAATAACAACGTACTGCAGGGGCTGGTTATGATGAACGATATCCGGAATATCATGTTCCGGCCGGAACTATACGACAAGTTCACGGTGAATAAATTCATGGTGGGAGCACCCGCGAAGATTGATATCAACTCCAGCATGGAAGAGGTGATGGACACCTTCGAAAACACGAAGGCGTGGAACTTACCCGTGGTGGACAAGGAGGGAGTCTACAAAGGCATCCTGTCGCAGTCGTCCGTTTTTAACTCCTACCGCGAAGTGTTGGTTGAACACTATTCCGACATGGATGAGTGAATTAATGTGCCAATGTGATTAATGTGCCAATGTGATTAATGTGATGATGTGATGATGTGATGATGTGATGATGAAAACGACTGATATAGATAAGAAAACGCTCCGGATTGTTTTCATGGGGACCCCCGGTTTCGCGGTAGAGTCGCTGAAAGCATTGGTGGAGAACGGGTACAACGTGGTGGGAGTGGTCACCATGCCCGATAAGCCGGCAGGGAGGGGCTACAAGCTCCAACCCTCACCGGTAAAACAGTACGCGCTGCAACAGGGTTTAACCATCCTGCAGCCCGAGAAGCTGAGAGACGAAGGATTCCTGAATGAATTAAAGGAGTTAAACGCGGATTTGCAGGTGGTAGTGGCTTTCCGGATGTTGCCCGAAGTAGTCTGGGCCATGCCCCCGAAGGGTACATTTAACCTTCACTCGTCGCTGCTCCCTCTCTACCGGGGGGCGGCCCCCATCAACTGGGCCATCATCAACGGCGAAGAAGAGACGGGGGTAACTACCTTCTTCCTTTCACACGAGATCGACACGGGTGAGATTATCTTTCAAGAGAAGGCTCCCATCCGGGCAGATGAAACGGCGGGAACGTTGCACGACCGACTGATGTACATGGGGGCAAGCTTAGTGCTCAAAACGGTAGACGCTATCCTCGACGGCTCGGCACGGTCGGTTTCCCAACATGAACTTATACAGGATGAATCCCTGCTGAAGCCTGCTCCTAAAATATTCACGGGAGATTGTCGCTTGGATTGGGGAAGAGGTGCGCGAGACGTCTATAACTTTATCCGGGGCTTATCGCCCTACCCTGCCGCGTGGACGGAGTTGCACATGGACGGCATGCCGGAACCGCTTCGAGTAAAAATATACGGCAGCGAAATCATCAACCGGGAATCAAAAGGAGCCCAAGAACCGGGAAAAGTCTCCGAAACCCGCCATGTACTGCCCGGGACCATCCTCACGGACAACAAAACCTACCTCCATGTAGCAGTACAGGATGGATTTATCGGGGTCACCGACCTTCAACTCACGGGAAAAAAACGGTTAAAAACAGAAGAGCTCCTCAATGGATTCAAGCTGGCTGAAACTGCCCGCTTCGCGTAATATGACATCCCGTCATTGCCCGCGGCCGCCTCTTGTTGAACTTACCACTTGTAGTTGAGCCCGAAGCTGAGGGTCTGGTTAATTTGCCAGTACTTTAGGTCTGGATCAGCCGGAACACTGTCATCAAACCGCACGTTCACGTAAATACGAGTAGAAAAAGCGTTGCTCAATGCCATGTTCAGGCTGTTCTCGAATTCCGACACCACTTTATCATACGCGGTAAAGTAGGTCAGTCGAGAATCCCAAGTGATATACCGTGTGAAGTCGTACTTGAGGATAGAGGTGATGGTGGTACCTAAATCGAGGATGGATTTTCTTCCCTCCTCGATCCCGTATCGAACCACGTCCACGTCATTGTTCAAAACATATCGGTAGTTAATGGAAACAGGAGCGATTGCCAAGTCCCACCGTACACGACGATGGCGCACCCTGTCGGATTTTTTATCGAGGTTGTACTTCAACCCCACCCCCGCGTTCACGTATAAGGGAGACAGGAACGACGAGCGGAGCTCGTTCGAGTTAGTCGGGTAACTGTTAAACAACTGCGACTTAGCTTCCATGTTCATGGAATAGGACCATCCCTTCACGAACGCGTCTACCCCGAAGTCACCGTAATACCGGAGAAGGTCGTTACCAATGCGGTACCTCCTGAGCGAGTCGTCGGGCGCGTTGAACACCGAGAGCCGCCACTCCAGCGTGTTATTAAATTTCACCTTCTCCTTGTGATAGTTAGCCTTTAACACGTGGTAGCTATTAAAGTTCAAGTTGTTGGTCCCCCCCTTGTGCCAGTTTTCCGAGAAATAGTTCTGAGCGAACTGGAACGAGTGCTCCCCGGAGCGCACCCAGTACTTGCGGCCAATGGTCACCCCCTCAACGCCGGGAGCTTCCAGCGAGTAGGTCGTTTCGGCCCGGATGAGTTCGCGGAAGGGGTTAAAGGACTCCCTCACCATCTCGTCTCCACCAATCACGCTCGGTATCGAATCAAAACTCAGTACGGAATAACGGATCCTGTCGGGATAACTCATGTAGTAATCCCGCCGCACGTCTCGCACGAAATCACCATGCTGTAGCTTGGGAGCAAACGTGTTCTCCGGCGAGATCAAAAGCCCTTTACCCGATTCATCAGCGGGAGGGTAGAACGACAACTCGCGCGGTAGCATCTGCCCGGTAAAAATCATCGGCAAGAAGAGGGGATTATAAAAAAGCGTGTCCCGAAAAGTGAGGCCGCGCATCGCTTCGGTGTTATAACCGTAGAGCGGCAACTGCAACGTCCCGTTCTCCTTCCTTGAATAAAGAGAGTCGAGGGGATTTCTGAACACGGGATGCAAAGCAACGGGAGCCGTGGGGACAGGTTCGCCCGTTATAGGCAGCGGGGGGATAATGAGGCTATCCGGAAGTGTCTGGGTAGGCATCAAAGACGTGCCCGTGTTACTTTCAATCACTTCCGGCGGGGCCGTGCGCCGTTCAATTTGTTTGCTGATATCGGTAATATCCCTGAATAAATCCAAACTATCCGGCACGGCGATGGAGTCTGGCCCTTGGGCAATCCTATTTTCAACCTCGGAACCTACTGCTCCTACAGAACAGATAGTAATCATTAAAAAAGGAAGAATAAATCGTTTCATATTTTTTGGCTTAAAAGTAGGGTGTAATTTCTACTACCCAAGTCGTTACTCGGAAATTGCAAACAGCCCCATGCATTCTACTTATCGACAAAGATATAAAAAAAGTTTTATTCACCAGCCTGAAGTTTTACACCTTTCTTGCCTTGTCCTACCATATCTACAAAAAATGTTATACTTTTGTTGTTCGGCGAACTCGCCAGTGGGTGATTTCCTCCACGAGCAGTGCCTTTAAAACAGTGTAACATAATAGTTTAATATGAAGAATTTATCTTACATTTTACTGATTTTGGCAGGAGCCATGATCCTTACCGGCTGTCAAGGGTACAACCGGATGGTTGAAAAACAAGAAGCGGTGACCTCGCAATGGGGTAACGTGCAGAATGCCTATCAACGACGAGCCGATCTCATCCCCAACTTGGTAAACACGGTAAAGGGTTACGCGGAGCACGAGCAGGTGACGTTCACCCAAGTCACGGAAGCACGGGCACGGGCCACGCAGACGGTTGTTGACCCGGAGAACCTCACGGAAGAAGCCCTGCGGGAGTACCAGCAAGCCCAGAATCAAGTGGGGCAAGCATTGGGAAGGCTGTTGCTCATACAGGAAAACTACCCGGAACTGAAAGCCAACCAAAATTTCTTGGCACTGCAAGATGAGCTGGCAGGAACAGAAAACAGAATCTCGGTGGAACGCAACCGCTTCAACGAAATGGCGCGCGACTACAACGCGTACATCCGCAAGTTCCCACAAGTGATTTACGCGGGATGGTTTAAGTTTCAACCGAAAGCTTATTTTGAGGCCATTCCCGAAGCACAAAGCGCACCGATCGTGGAGTTTTAACGTCAAACATGTCACAAAAAGAGGAGGCACATAGCATTATAAGGAACACCCGCGACATGGGAAACAAGTTCCCAATTCGAGGGCGGAGGCACCGGGCAACCTTTTGTCGGGACACCGCTTCTTTCGCTTTGGTTATCGCGCTATTGCTTCTTGCCCCGGCACTAAAGGCGCAAGATATCCCGGACCCGATGGTTCCCTACCGGTTGGTGAATGACTTCGCGGGGCTCTTCTCGTCCGCCGAAGAGCAAGCCCTCGAGCAAAAATTGCGTGCCTACAACGACTCCACCTCCACCCAATTATACGTGGTCACGGTGAGCGATCTCGGGGGATACGCGGCCTCCGATTTCGCGTTCCGCCTCGGCGAGAAATGGGAGATAGGACAGAAAAGCAAAGACAACGGCGCCGTCATCCTTATCAAGCCCAAGGTGGACAATAGCCGGGGGCAAGCCTTCATCGCCACCGGCTATGGACTGGAAGCACGAGTCAACGACGCTTACGCCGGGCGGATCGTGCGGGATCAAATGATTCCCTACTTCATGGAGGAGGACTACTTTGGCGGTGCCAACGCGGCGGCAGACGCGCTGATCGCCCGCCTCTCGGGCGAGTTCTCCGCCGAAGAGGAGGCAGAAGAAGGCATCCCGCTTATCGCCATCCTCATCATCCTCGGGGTGGTAATCTTGTTCTTCGTACTCATTTCCCGAAGCGGCAAAGGCGGCAATAACAATGGTGGCGACGGTCACCACGGGAACACCATTCCCCCCCTCTTTTTCCCGCCCGTTTCGGGCCGGAGGCGCGGTGGCGGCTTTGGTGGCTTTGGTGGTGGAGGTTTCGGCGGCGGGGGCTTTGGCGGCGGCGGTGGCGGACGTTTCGGCGGTGGAGGCGCCGGGGGCAGTTGGTAACCATGGAAGACAAAAAGATGATCACCGTACTGGGACCTACCGCAAGCGGGAAAACCGCGCTTGCCGTACACTTGGCCCACCAACTCAACGGGGAAATCCTGAGTGCTGATTCCCGGCAAGTATACCAACAAATGGATATTGGCACGGGCAAAGACCTCTCTGAGTACACCGTGAAAGGAACGCCCATCCCGTACCACCTGATCAATATCCGCGAGCCGGGAGAGAAATACACGCTTTTCGACTACCAACACGATTTTCATAAAGCGTATCAAGACGTCCTTGACCGCGGCAAAACAGCCATCCTTTGCGGGGGCACGGGGCTCTACATCGAATCGGTACTGAAAGGGTATCGCCTCCCCGATGTACCGGCCAACCCCGCGCTGCGGTCGGCGCTCGAAGAAAAATCACTGTCCGAGTTGGCGGAGATCCTGAGCGAGTACGGCCCGCTACACAACACCACAGACACCAAAAACAAACGAAGGACCATCCGGGCAATCGAGATCGAAGAATATAAATCAAGACAAGGAGCCTCCGCCACCACGCGCCCTCCCGTGGAAAGCACGATCGTGGGGCTCGATCTCGACCGGGAGCTACGGCGGAAAAAGATTACCGCCCGGCTGCATGTCCGCCTACAGGAAGGGATGATCCACGAGGTGCAAGGCATCCTCGACCGGGGAGTTGCCCCCGACGACTTGATCTATTACGGCCTCGAATACAAGTTCGTGACGCTTCACGTGATCGGGAAACTCACCTACGACGAGATGTTCCGGCAGTTGGAGATTGCCATTCACCAGTTCGCGAAACGGCAGATGACCTGGTTCCGAGGAATGGAACGGCGCGGCTTCACCATCCACTGGATAGATGCCGCACTTCCCATGGAACAAAAACTGCAGCAGGCACTTTCTTTCGTCGGTAAGGGATAAAATCGGCAAAAAATCGTAATTTTGTTATCCGGTAGCGGCAAGCCGGCCCAGACAGCCCGGCAAACGTTTCCCTTTGTTCCATTTTTAGCAATAGAAAGAAGCCAATGATAAAAGGAGTATTTCCCGTCGAGAAATTCAAACAACTCGAGACCCCGTTCTATTATTACGATATGAAGCTGCTGGAGGAAACCCTCGAGACGATCATAAAGGAGACTGAAAACAGGCCGTTTCACGTGCATTACGCCGTGAAGGCAAACGCCAACCCCCGCCTCCTGAGAGAGATTTCCTCCCGTGGGTTCGGTGCCGATTGCGTGAGCGGCAACGAGATCCTGCAAGCACTGGAGTGCGGTTTCTCGCCCGATAAAATCGTGTTCGCCGGCGTGGGGAAAACCGATAAAGAGATCCGGATCGGACTGGATAACGACATCTTTTGCTTCAACGTGGAGTCGATCCCCGAACTGGAGGTGATCAACACGTTGGCAGGAGAGAGAAACAAGCGGGCACGCGTGGCACTCCGGCTGAACCCCAACGTGGACGCGCATACCCACAAGTATATCACCACCGGGCTCGACGAGAACAAGTTTGGCATCAACGAGCAAGACCTCCCTAAAACCCTCGAAACAATAACCCGGCTGCCCAACCTGGAACTGATCGGGATTCACTTCCATATCGGGTCGCAAATCACCGACCTCTCCTCGTTTGAAGACCTATGCGTGAAAGCCCGCCAGCTGCAAGAATGGTTCCGCGACCAGGGAATCGCGCTGCCCATCATCAACGTGGGCGGGGGACTGGGTATTAACTACCACCACCCGAACCACTTCCCGGTGGCCGACTTCGGGGCTTACTTCCGCCTCTTTGAAAATCACCTGATGCCGGAACCCGGCCAACAACTCTACTTCGAACTGGGCCGCTCGATGGTGGCTCCTTGCGGATCACTGGTTTCCCGTGTCCTATATGTCAAAGAGGGCATCCGGAAAAACTTCCTGATCCTCGACGCGGGGATGACCGAGTTGATACGCCCCGCGCTCTACGAAGCATACCATCATATAGAGAATATCAGCTCGAACGAAGAACCCGAGCCCTACGACGTGGTTGGTCCCATTTGCGAATCGAGCGACGTCTTTGCCGAACAACGCCCGCTGAACCGCTCGAACAGGGGCGACCTCGTGGCCATTCGGTCAGCCGGGGCATACGGCGAGATCATGGCCTCCCGATACAACTGCCGGGAACTTCCCCCCTCCTGTTTTTCAGACACCTTGTAAAGTAACCGCGTCATATGGACCTTTTCGCATTATATGTTGACCGGCTTTCCCCCGTGGAGTGGACGCTCTACGGTAGCCTGCTGTTCTTTTTTCTCATCCAGCTCTTTTTCTACCTGCGCGTCTATAAGCGACCTTACCGGTACGAAAGGAAAAGAGATAAACCGGAGATACCCGACGACCAGCTTCCCGGCATCTCGGTGATTATCACTTCGAAGAACGACGCGGAAGCACTTGAAAAGAACCTGCCCTATATCATGGAGCAGGATTACCCCAACTTTGAAGTGATCGTCGTGAACAGCGGGTCGACCGACGAAACAGACATGGTGCTGAAAGCAGCAGAACAGAAGTATCCGGCACTCTACCACACCTATGTTCCCGAGGGAGCCGACAACGTGAACGAAAAAAAGTTGGCGCTCACCCTCGGCATCAAGGCTGCCAACCACGAGACTCTGGTTTTCACCGAAGCTTACTGCAAACCCTGCACGGCACGGTGGCTCCGGGAATTCGGGAAGGAGTTCGCGCAAGGCAAGGAGGTAGTGCTGGGATACTGCCGGCTGCGGTTCAACAAGAGGTTCAACGCCCAACGCTTTATCCGGTTCGACAACTTGGTGCACCACCTGAAATTTTTA
>JBBACU010000072.1:0-8490 GCA_041656815.1 Proteiniphilum sp. | reverse complement strand
TTCGGCGGTTGTCTTGCCGATGATATGGGACTGGGCAAAACGCTTCAAACCATCGCGTTGTTGTTGCAGCAATACAGGGGTGTTCGAACCACAAAAGAGGACTCCCATTTTTTAGCTGCCTCCCCATCCCGGGTAGAAGGAGCCTCGCGTGGTATACCCGAACCTCGAGTAAAACCTGAAAAGAAAGTTCCCCGGCAACTTTCGCTGTTTGATGATCTCACTCCGGAGATCACCCCTGAACCCACCTTTGATCCCACCCCTGATCCCACCTTTGAGTCCAATGAATTGCCTCCCACCCTTATCGTGATGCCCACGTCGCTCATCCATAACTGGGTGAACGAGTTCCGGAAGTTTGCCCCCTCCCTACAGTTGTATCTCCACGTGGGCACCCAGCGTGCCCGGTGCGACGAGTTTCAAGCTGAAGCAGAAAAGACTCACGTGGTATTGACCACCTACGGTATCGTTAGACAGGATATCGAGTTCTTGAGCCAGCATCCATTCCATTACCTGATCTTGGACGAGAGTCAATACATAAAAAATCACACCTCCCTTACTTTTAAGCGAGTGAAGGAGCTGCGTTCGTCCCACAAGCTCGCGCTGACCGGGACTCCCTTGGAAAATTCCTTGTCCGATCTCTGGTCGCAGATGGATTTTCTGAACGACGGTATCTTGGGAGAGCACGGCCATTTCAAATCCCGTTACCGCGAAGCAGATGTGATTTCCAACGGCCGTGAGCAACAGAAGCTGTTGAAAATCATTGATCCCTTTATACTTCGCCGAACCAAGGAGGAGGTAGCCCCGGAATTGCCACCGCTCGTGCAGGAGACGGTCTATTGCCAGATGGAGGAGGAGCAAGAGGCCGCGTATCTCGAGGAAAAGAGCAAGATACGCAATGCCCTGCTCGAACGAAAAGAAGAGGAGGGCCGGGCGATGGCCGCGATCGCGTTGACCGGGCTTACGCGCCTGCGACAAATGGCGAACCACCCCGGTTTGTCGATGGAGAGTTACGAGGGAGGCTCCGCTAAATTGGAGCGGATTATCGAGCAGGCCGAGATCCTTTTCGCGGGACATCACAAAGTATTGATTTTTTCTTCTTTCGTGCAGCACCTCACGTTACTGGCCGACCGTTTCGACGAGAGGGGGTGGCGTTACGCGTGGCTCACGGGAAGCACGGTCAACCGTGAAGAGGTGATCGATCGGTTCAACAACGACGAATCGGTCGGGGCCTTCTTTATTTCACTGAAAGCGGGAGGCACCGGCCTTAACCTCACGGCCGCGGATTATGTTTTTATCATGGATCCATGGTGGAATCCTGCCGCCGAGATGCAAGCCGTAAGCCGCGCGCATCGGATTGGACAGGAGAAGAAGGTGACGCTGTACCGATTCATCACAAAAGGAACGGTGGAAGAGAAGATCCAACAACTGCAGCGGTATAAAAAAGAGTTGACCGATACGGTGATCCGTCACCGGTTCTCCTTGGAAGAGATGGAGGCTCTGTTGGAATAAACGGATAAAAAAGGTGCGACCGCGAACGATCACACCTTTTATCAATTTACTTACGTTTCGTATGTACTGCAATTACAGCTAAATCTTCACAAAAGTTAGACTATTTGAGTCGCCTTCGCTTCTCGATTTTCAATTCTCGCCATGGCAAAGCACAAGCAAGCTTGGGCTCTGCTCATCTGGCTTAACGAAATAGTTCACAAAAGTTAGATAATTTCTATGCTCAACATAGCTAAAACAAGTTCTATCTTTGTGTTCACCTATTGAAGCGCGTGCGTAGTTAAAACCCGCGAATGGCTTTCACGCCGGGAAGCACCTTGCCTTCAATCATCTCCAGCAACGCGCCTCCTCCTGTTGAGACGTACGACACCTCATCGGCGTGGCCGAACTTGTTGACACACGCGACCGAGTCACCCCCGCCCACGAGGGAGAATGCTCCTTTTTTGGTGGCATCCACAATCGCGTCGGATACAGCCCGTGATCCCACGGCAAAATTATCGAATTCAAACACGCCTACCGGGCCATTCCACAGGATGGTCTTGGAGTTCTTGATGACTTCCGTGAATGCTTTTTCGGATTCGGGGCCGATGTCGAGCCCTTCCCATCCGTCGGGGATCTCTTTGACCGAAGCGAAATCGGTTTTGGCGTCGTTGCTGAAGCTGTCGGCAATCTTCGTATCGGTGGCCAGCACAAGGTTCACGCCTTTTGCCTTTGCCAACTCCACGATCTCCTTCGCCAAGTCGAGTTTGTCGTCCTCGACGATGGAGTTCCCAATCTTTCCTCCCTCGGCTTTGGCAAACGTGTAAGTCATTCCCCCCGCGAGAATCAGGTTGTCTACCTTATCCAGCAGGTTCTTGATGATATCTATTTTCGAAGACACCTTGGACCCGCCCATAATGGCCGTGAACGGACGTTGGGTATCCTTCATCACTTTCTCGACGGCAGTGATCTCGTTTTGCAACAGGTAGCCAAACAGCTTGTCTTCCGCGTCGAAGTGATCGGCGATCAATGCCGTGGAGGCGTGTGCGCGGTGGGCTGTGCCAAACGCGTCGTTCACGTAGACATCGGCATACGAAGCCAGTTTTTTGGTGAACTCTTTCTGCGACTCTTTTACCGCTTTCTTGGCGCTGGCTGTCTCCTCCTCGGTAGCATCCGCGCTTAACCCGCGCGGCTTTCCTTCCTCTTCGGCATAGAAACGGAGGTTCTCGAGCAGCAGTGCTTCTCCCGGGCGCAACGCGGCTGCTTTTGCTTCGGTTTCCTCGCCGATGCAATCATCGGCAAACTGCACGTCCACACCCAGTAATTCCGATACGCGGGGGAGGATATGTTTGAGAGAAAATTTGTTGGCCGGCCCGTTGGGTCTTCCCAAGTGAGATCCGATAATGACGCTACCCCCATCCTTGAGGATCTTCTTGAGGGTAGGGACGGCCGCACGGATGCGTGTGTCGTCCGTGATCTGGAAGTTCTCATCCAGCGGAACATTGAAATCCACGCGTACGAATGCCTTTTTATCGGCAAAATTAAACGAGTCCATTGTTTGCATAGTTCAGTATTTTATGAATAATTGTTTAAACGAAATTCAAATCCCACAAAGCCGTTTTTCCCATACCGGGCTCAATGTGCCGGGCGATTAACGCATTATTCACGGGGTGGACATCATGCGAAAAAGGACGTGAAATCCCGCTTTATCCCTGTCGAGCCAAACGTCTGTTGATAAATGATAAACCTGCTCGCGAAGGTATAAAAAAATATGGAAATTTTTCCGTAATACGAGGGAAAAGTCATTCACCGGTTCACGAGGAAGCCGGAACGAGATCACGCCTCCTTCACCACGATCTCGTACGACACGGGAATGGCTTTCTTATACAGCGCGAGCACTCCGCAATACTTGTCGAACGAAAGCTGGCATGCTCGCTCCAATTTATCTTTGGGAAGTTCGTCGCCTTCAAACTCGTAGATGACCTTCATGGATGTATATTGCTTGGGATGCTCCTCCGACACCTCGGCGTCGATACGTATGTCAAATCCTTTCAGGTCGATACGCATTTTTTTTGCCATTGCCACGATATCCAATCCCGAGCAGGTAGATGCCGCGACCAACTGTAATTTTTTTGGCCCGGGTCCTGCTGCCACGTATGCGTCGTCTCCCGGCATATCAAGCGTGACGGTGTGCCCGTCGATGTCGGTGTCAAAAATGTTGTTTTCTCTCCAAACAGTTTTAATTGAATGTGCTGCCATTTTGCTTTCCTCCTTGTAAATGAATAGAACTACGGTAGTTGATAAATAATCATACCCTATTGGTTTAAAACAAACTTGCCCGTTTTTGGTTCGAATGTTCAATGGCGGGTTTTACGTTTAATGCTGGTAGATTTCGGCAAACTTGTCCGTCTAATGTTTAGAAAGCACCTTGGTCAGGTTAGCGGTTAATCCTCGCGAGATCATGTAAAATATTATATCAAAAAGATAGTGTGTGTTTTACAAATTGCTACATTTGTGGAGGAAAGGAATAGTCTAATTTTAATGAACAATGATTGATAACAATGCCAACGTGCTTTTGATTTACACGGGAGGAACCATTGGCATGGTGGAGAATGCGAAGACCGGGGCGTTGGAGCCTTTCAACTTCAGCCATCTTCGATCCAACATGCCGGAGATACAACGGCTGAATTTTAGCGTGGATACCTACCTGTTTGACCCGCCCATTGACTCGTCGGATGTCTCTTTGCTGATCTGGCAACAAATGGGCCGCGTGATCGAGGAGCGGTATGACCGGTACGACGGGTTCGTGATTCTCCACGGCACCGATACCATGGCGTATACCGCTTCGGCGTTGGGATTGATGTTCGATAACCTTACCAAGCCGGTGATATTGACCGGCTCGCAACTCCCCATCGGGAAGCTGCGAACGGACGGCAAGGAGAACCTGATCACCGCGCTGGAGATCGCTGCCGACAAGGATGCCTTGGGCCATCCGGTTGTTCCGGAACTGTGTGTCTACATGCAGAATCTCCTGATGCGGGGCAATCGCACCACCAAGGTGAACGCCGACAACTTCAGCGCGTTTACCAGTCCTAATTATCCTTGCTTGGCCGAGGCAGGGTTAAATATCCGGTACAACGAAAAATTTATTTTAAAGCCCCGCCATGACCGGCCGGTTTGCTTTAATTACGCGATGGATCCTCGCGTGGTGGTGTTGAAACTTTTTCCCGGCATCTCGGAGGAGGTAGTGAACGCGCACCTGAATATCCCCGGCTTGCGCGGGATGGTGCTGGAAACCTATGGCAGCGGGAACTCGCCCATCACCCCGTGGTTCACTCGCCTGTTGCGGGACGCGATTAGTCGAGGCATTGTCATCGTGAATGTCACGCAATGCCTCTATGGCGGCGTGGAGATGCACCGTTACGAGAACGGCCAACAACTGCAAAAACTGGGGGTGGTGAGCGGGCACGACATCACCACCGAAGCCGCCCTTGCCAAACTGATGATCCTGCTCGGCTCCGGCGAGCCCCCCGCGGCCGTGCGCCGACTGATGCAAACCCCTCTTCGCGGCGAACTAACGGTGAGGCAACTATCCTAATGCCACGTCGAGTGTCATCATTACGAGAAAGCCAATGATGAATCCAGTAGTGGCAATATCAGAGCTCTTGTTCTGTTGTGCTTCGGGGATCACTTCTTCCACCACCACGAACATCATGGCACCCGCCGCAAACGCCAGGGCGTAAGGTAATATCGGGGTGAATGTGGCAACTGCCAAGGCCCCTAATACGCCGGCGATGGGCTCTACGATTGCCGATGCTTGGCCATACATGAAGCTTTTAGTCCTGCTCATTCCCATCCTTCGCAATGGCATCGCGATGGCAATCCCTTCGGGGAAATTTTGCATGCCAATACCCAACGCCAATGTCACCGCGCCGCCGATGGTGGCCTCGGGTATTCCTGCCGCGACGCCACCGAACAACACACCCACGGCCAATCCCTCGGGTATGTTATGCAGGGTGATTGCAAGCGTCAACAGGGTGGTTCGCTGCCAAGGCGTCTTAATCCCTTCCGCCATCTTGAAGTTGACATGCAAGTGCGGCAATATTTTGTCCAGCATATAAAGGAACCCCGAACCGGTTAAGAAACCAATGACCGTGGGAACGACCTGTGCAAAACCGTTGCCCTCGCTCATCTCTATGGCCGGAATAATCAAACTCCACACACTGGCCGCTACCATCACGCCGCCGGTAAATCCAAGCATCCCGTCAAGCAGGTTTTTGTGCATCTTCTTGAAGAAAAACACGAACGATGCCCCCAGCGCCGTAACCAACCATGTGAAGAGGGTAGCGTAAAGGGCGGCTAAAACCGGATTTATTGTCTCAAAATAGTGAATGATGTTGTTTAACATATATTCCGTGCTTGTTCAACATGGAGCCCGCATGCTTCGCATTAGTGATTTTTGCTTGAAATCAACAGGACCGCGTTTGAATGTTTTGTTTGCAAAAGTAACATATTAGAATAGACTAACAAAATAGTTTATGCAAAATAATATTTTTGCGGCCTTATTCGTCAAATCTGGTTTTTATACTTATTTTTGTTGTATGATATCACAAGCGGAAGAGAATTATTTGAAAGTATTGCGCTTATTGTCAGATGCGAATGGGGTGGCAACCGTAAATGAGATTGGCAAGGAGCTAAATATAAAAATGCCGACGGTGAATAGTATGATGAAAAAGCTGTCGGAAAAAGGATTGGTGTATTATGAAAGCTACAAACCCATTAAGTTGACTCCCGAAGGTGAGAAAGAGGCGGCGCTCATTATCAGGAAGCATCGTCTTACCGAGATGTATCTGGTGGAGAAAATGGGGTTTGGTTGGGAACAGGTGCACAGTATCGCCGAACAGGTTGAACATATTCAATCGCCCGAGTTTTTTGCCAAGATGGACGAGTTATTGGGTTATCCAAGCGTTGATCCGCACGGTTCCCCCATCCCGGATATTGAGGGCAATATGGATTGGGTGGCATACAGGAAATTGAGCGAATGCCAAGAGGGCGAGTCGGTTAAAGTGGTGGCGGTTATCAATAGCTCGGACGAGTTCCTGAAATTCCTGAATAGCCGAGAGATCCATTTGGAATTAAAGATGTCGATAAAGTCCATAGAGCTCTTTGATCAATCCATGGTGGTGAGTTATAAGAATCATCCGTCCGAAACTTTAAGTCACACGGTATGCGAACGGTTGTTGGTTGACACGAAGAAAACGTGACACCAAAATAGATCCGAGCGACTTCCGGAGAACTTGGTTTAACGAATTTTGTCCTCGGGTATGCAGCCAAATCGCTTGGAGGTTTTATCTTTGCCTTTTACCGTAAAAAAAGAAAATACGCGGGTTTCATTAAAGGATAAAGAGCGGGTGCAGGGATACGGTATTGCCTGATTGATGGTTATTGCTCTCCGGTATGAAATCCCCTTAAAGTGAATTAAATGGAAAATCTGGATTACGGGGTGATCGGTAATTGCCGCACGGCAGCGTTGGTGTCAAAAAGAGGGAGCATCGACTGGTTTTGCTTGCCCGACTTCGACTCCCCATCAATTTTTGCAAAGCTCCTGGATGAAGAAAAAGGAGGCAGCTTTCATTTCGAGGTGTCGGACGACTACACCATCACCCAAAATTATCACGGTCATACCAATATATTGCTCACGCGGTTCGAATCGCCCGAGCATGGTTTTATCGTCTTTGATTACATGCCGCGCTATCACACGGTGGAACATCGTCATTACATGCCGCCGGAGATACACCGGTACATACGCGTAATAAAAGGACAGCCCACGGTGAAGGTAATCTATGACCCGAAAATCAATTACGCCCGTGAAGAGGTCCAACACGAGATCGTGAGTAATTATATCCGAACGCATTCGGTGGAGGACTCCGAAGATAAGATGTACCTCTATACCAGCATGGATAGGGAGAAGGTGCTTCAACGAGAGGAGATCATGCTGGAAGACCATCATTTCTTCTTGCTTTCATACAACCAGAAACTGGTGACCGTGGATATAAACCGTATCCTGTTGGAGTACGAACGTACCAAGGTGTACTGGCTAAACTTCGTGAATCGTTCAAGGGATTACTTGGAATACAACGATATGATCAAGCGAAGCCTGCTGGTGTTGAAACTGCTCTCTTACCAAGATTCAGGAGCCATGCTTGCGGCAGCGACAACCAGCCTGCCGGAGAGCATCGGCGAGACACGCAACTGGGATTACCGCTTTTGCTGGCTTCGAGACGCGTCCATGTCTATCGACACGCTGCTGTTCATGAAGCAGCGCACCGCGGCGGAACGTTTTATCGGCTTCGTGAAGCGTATTTTGAAATCGTCCCGGGAAGAAACAATCCAAATTATGTATGGCATCCGCGGGGAAAGGGACCTCGTGGAGGAGGTGCTGCCTCACCTGAGCGGCTATGAAAATTCCAGCCCCGTGCGAATCGGGAACGCGGCCTATTATCAAGAGCAGAACGACTCCATCGGCTACCTGCTCGACGTGATCTACAAGTACTATCTCTACTTCCCCGGCACGCTCGACGAGGTGGAAGAGATATGGGAAATCATCAAGAACTTGGTGCGCCAGGTGCTGGCCGACTGGCGTAAGCCCGATAGAAGCATCTGGGAGTACCGGACAAAGAAAATGCATTTCGTGTTCTCCAAGGTAATGAGCTGGGTAGCGGTAGACAGGGCATCGCTGATTGCTGAACTGCTGCATCGGGATTATTATGCCGAGAAATGGCGCCTAGAAGCTAATGCCATAAAGGAGGAGGTACACGAGAAGGGATGGAACGAGGAGCTCCAGTGTTTCACGCAAGCATACGAAAATACCGATTACGACTCTTCACTCCTCTTGATGCAGTTTTATGATTTTATTGAAGCCGACGATGAACGGTACGTGAAAACGGTGAAAGCCACGAAAGAGAACCTCTATCACGAGGGATTGATGTACCGATATAAGGCAGAGGA